>JBCCAJ010000264.1:0-4640 GCA_039814845.1 Pseudomonadota bacterium
GGTGCCGCCTGTCTGGGCGACAGGCCACAGCCGAACCGGATGGCGGCGCGCTCGGGGGTGAAATTCATTTGGGTCCTCGCCTGGCTTCATCCCAATATAAGGGTGATACGAGGGTTTCGGAATGTTCCGTCGGTGAAATTTTGAGCGCGTCGGCGCGGAATCAAGGGCGTAGCCCGCCGCGCCTTCGCCTGGCCCCACCCATGGCCTGGCGAATTGGCAACTACAGGATATTGCTCGAATTGAGTCCGGGAACCCATGGATAAAGCGCTTCTGTTCAGAGACTAAGATCGCCAGACCGGGGCCAGGCGAAGGCGCTTGGTTGCGCTTTACTCCTGAGGGATGACGCGCAAGCCCAGTTCCATCAGCTGGTCGGATGTCGGCTCTGACGGCGCATTCATCATCAGGTCTTCGGCCCGCTGGTTCATCGGGAACATGATGACCTCGCGGATGTTCGACGTGCCCGCCAGCAGCATCACGATCCGGTCGATACCTGCCGCACAGCCGCCATGGGGCGGGGCGCCGTACTGGAACGCATTGACCATCCCGCCGAAGCGTTTGCGCACTTCCGCCTCATCATAGCCCGCGATCTCAAAGGCCTTGATCATGATCTCAAGCTTATGGTTCCGGATGGCACCGGAGACCAGTTCGTACCCGTTGCAGGCCAGATCATATTGATAGCCCAGCACATCAAGCGGATCGCCACCCAGCGCCTCCATCCCGCCTTGGGGCATGGAAAACGGGTTGTGTTCGAAATCAATCGCGCCGGTCTCTTCGTCTTTTTCGTAGATCGGGAAATCGACGATCCAAGCGAAGGCGAAGCGGTTTTCGTCCGTGTGACCCAGTTCCTGCCCGATCACATTGCGAGCCTTGCCGGCGACGGTTTCAAACGCTTTGGGCTTGCCGCCGAGGAAAAAGGCCGCATCGCCGACCTCAAGGCCCAATTGCTGACGGATCGCCTCCGTGCGCTCGGGGCCGATGTTTTTGGCCAGAGGCCCTGCGGCCTCCATCCCCTCGCCTTGGTCGCGCCAGAAGATGTAGCCCATGCCGGGCAGACCTTCTTTCTGGGCAAACGCATTCATGCGGTCGCAGAATTTGCGGGAGCCACCCTTGGGTGCGGGGATGGCGCGAATTTCGGTGCCCTCTTGTTCCAGCAACTTGGCGAAGATCGCAAAGCCGGAGCCGCGGAAATGGTCGCTCACCACCTGCATTTTCAAGGGATTACGCAGGTCGGGCTTGTCCGTGCCGTACCAGAGCGCGGCGTCGCGGTAAGAAATCTGCGGCCAGTCTTGATCGACCTTCGCGCCGCCGCCGAATTCTTCGAACAGGCCGGTCAGCACCGGCTGGATCGTGTCGAACACGTCTTGCTGTTCGACGAAGCTCATCTCCAGGTCCAACTGGTAGAAATCCGTTGGCGAGCGGTCGGCGCGGGGGTCTTCATCGCGGAAACACGGCGCAATTTGGAAATACTTGTCGAAGCCCGAGACCATTATCAGCTGTTTGAATTGCTGCGGGGCCTGCGGGAGGGCGTAGAATTTGCCCGGATGCAAGCGCGAAGGCACGAGGAAGTCACGCGCGCCTTCGGGGGAGGACGCGGTGATCACCGGCGTCTGGTATTCGCGAAAGCCGATATCCCACATGCGGCGACGGATCGACGACACCACGTCCGAGCGCAGCACCATGTTGCGCTGCATCACCTCCCGGCGCAGATCGAGGTAGCGATACTTGAGGCGCGTTTCTTCCGGGTATTCCTGATCCCCGAAAACGATCAACGGCAGCTCTTCGGAGGCGCCCAGTACTTCCATATCGCGCACGAACACCTCCACCTCGCCGGTAGGGATCTTGGGGTTCACAAGCTCTGGATCGCGGGCTTTTACATTGCCGTCGATGCGGATGCACCATTCCGAGCGGACTTTCTCCACGTCCGCGAACACAGGGCTGTCGGGATCGCACAGAACCTGTGTGATGCCATAGTGATCGCGCAGGTCGATAAAGAGGATCCCGCCGTGATCGCGGATCCGATGCACCCAGCCCGACAGGCGGACCGTGTCGCCCACGTTTTCTTTGGTCAGATCGGCGCAAGAATGGCTGCGATAAGCGTGCATGGAAACCTCATGTAACTGGTCGCGCCGATACACATGGGTGGGGCGGCAAAGTCAAGTGATCACTTTTGTGGCAAGGCCCCGCATGAGACCGATACACCCGGCCAAAATAGTTTACAGCAGATTAATTTTGCGCAAGACTTCATCCGCTAAGCGCGAATGGCCTGGGACACACAGCAAAAGACACCGGGCATACATCATCGATTTTGAAGCGCCGCACGGGCCTTGGGGTGAGCGTCCGTGCGTAGGAGGATGAGATATGTGGGTAAAACTTCTCGATACATTTTTGGCCCATCTGTTTCGGTCAGGGGAACTGACCGTCACGTATCCGGATGGGGTGGCAAAAACTTACGGCGATGGCGAGGGCAGCAAAATTGCCGTGACACTGCACGATCCGGCGCTGCCGCGTAAATTGATCCAGTCGCCAGAGATGGCCGTTGGGGAGGCCTATATGGACGGCACGCTGACCGTTGAGGATGACGATCTGCGCGGGTTCCTCAACCTTGCCGTCAGCAATATGGCCAGCCATGGCAAACCGTGGTTCCACCGTCCGCTGGAGATCTATCGCTACATCCACCGTTATGTGTCGCAGTTCAATCCGGCGAAGAAATCCAAATCCAACGTAGCGCATCATTATGATCTGTCGGGGGAGCTTTATGATCTCTTCCTGGATGAGGATCGGCAGTATTCCTGCGCCTATTTCAAAACCCCGGACATGACGCTGGAAGACGCGCAGCTGGCCAAGAAGCGCCATATCGCCGCCAAGCTGCGCCTGCAGCCGGGGATGCGGGTGCTGGATATCGGCTGCGGCTGGGGCGGGATGGGCCTGATGCTGGCGCGCGACTATGGCGTGGAGGTTGTGGGCGTCACTCTGTCCGAAGAACAGCACGCGCTGGCCAACAAGCGGGCAGCAGATGCAGGGCTATCGGACAAGGTCAAGTTTGAGCTGATGGATTACCGCGATGTGACGGGCAAGTTTGACCGGATCGTCTCCGTCGGTATGTTCGAGCATGTGGGCGTGCTGCATTACAACGAATATTTCAAAACGGTGCGGCAGCTGCTGACCGAGGATGGGATTGCGTTGATCCATACGATCGGGCGTTGTGATGAACCCGGTGTGACCAATCCGTGGATCCTCAGATACATCTTCCCGGGTGGTTACGTGCCTGCCCTGTCGGAGACGACGAAGCATATTGAATCCAATGATTTCAACACCTGCGATATTGAGGTGTGGCGGATGCACTACGCCTACACGCTGCGCCATTGGTGCGATCGGTTCATGGCCAATATCGACAAGGCGCGAGAGCTTTACGATGACAGGTTCTGCCGGATGTGGCGGTTCTACCTGATCGCCTGTGAGGTGTCGTTTGTGCATGACAAACAGGTGGTGTTCCAATTCCAGATTGCGCCCAATCAGGAATCGGTGCCGCTGACGCGGGATTACCTCTATTCCGACAAATCCGAAAAGCTGCGCCACGCGGCGGAATAAAGCGGTTTCCCTGACCTTGGTGGTGTGATTTATCACACCCCAAAGTCAGGAGACCGCGATGCGCCCCACCGATCATCTCAAGGCCGAGAACGCTGAAAACTGGGCTGCGGCCACCAAGAACCCGTTCACAGATGCGCTGGCTGATGGGGCATTGAGCCGTGACAAGATGGCGGGGTATCTGCAGCAGGATTATCTGTTCATTGACGGGTTCGTGCGGCTTCTGGCCTCCATGATCGCCCATGCGCCGAGCATCGAAGACAGCGTGCCCGCAGCGCAGTTTCTGGCGCTGATCACCGGTCCAGAGAATACATATTTCTTGCGCAGCTTTGAGGCGTTGAACATTCCGCAGGCCGGATCGGCAGAGCCAGAGACCGCCGCGTTTCAAGAGTTGATGGCCCGCGCGCGGGCGTCGGGCCGGTATGAATTGATGCTGGGCGTTCTGGTCGTGGCCGAGTGGGTCTATCTGGACTGGGCGACACCGTTCGAGGATCGCGCCGAAGATCTGTCGTTTTGGTTCGGCGAATGGATCACGCTGCACAGCGGGCCGGGCTTTGCGGGCGTGGTGGCGTATTTGCGCACGCAACTGGATCAGGTCTGGCCGACCTTGGACGCCGCCGCGCAAGATGAGGTGCGGCTGATCTTTGCGGAAGCCGTGACACTAGAGCGCGCGTTCTTCGATGCGTCTTGGCGTGGGTTTCCGGTGACAAGCTAGTTCTCACGATCCAATACCTGAGGCTCACCGCCTAATTCAAAAGCCCCGCCTGATGGGCACCATCAGGCCGCGCCGGTCCGCCCCCACGGGGCGGCGCGTTCACGCCACCCCCGCGGACCGGCTCGTGAACGGAAGATAGCCATGCTTCGACCACTGGGGCATGCTCGATCTGAGTAAGAACCACCAAACAACCATACGCCCCTTGCGCCCCCCTGCCCGGTCGTTATAACGCCGACAATTTGCACATAGCCGGGGGGCCGCCATCATGCCGAAGAGAACAGACATCTCATCCATCATGATCATCGGGGCAGGCCCTATCATCATCGGGCAGGCCTGCGAA
>JBCCAJ010000502.1:0-1983 GCA_039814845.1 Pseudomonadota bacterium
CCCTTCTTCGCCCGACCCCATGGGCCGCCGCGTGCCTGCCCGCACCACGTATCCCTGTTCTTCCACCGGCGCGCTATCATGGCCGAAAAGCAGTGACATAGGCACGCCCAGCACTTCCGCGATCTGGCGCAGATCGGAAATGGACGGGTCGGAAAGATCGCGCTCCACCTGGCTCAACCACCCAACAGACCGCCCCAGCGCTTCTGACAGATCCGTCAAGGTATGCCCCCGCGCCTTGCGCAAAGCACGCAAGTCGGCACCCAAGGTGCGGACGGGGGACAAGACGGATTGATCCAAAATCGAAGATCCACATGAAAAAAGAGCTCTGAATTTCACGGTGAATGAGTCGCATGAAATTTTCAATCATTTTTTCACGCCGCATTGCGGCGCGCGGACGGGTGCATGCCCCTGTTTCATCTTTCCAAAAATAGTCAAAACCCGGCCACGGGCACGGTCACCGGTTTTCAAAAACCTGGCGTAGGATTGCGGCCAGCCCTTCGGCGTCGTTGGCATCAAATGCACAGGGTTGATCACTGTCGATATCCAACACTGCAATCAACATGCCCTGCTCGTTCCGCACCGGTAGAACAATCTCTGACCGGGTGGAACTGGCACAAGCGATATGGCCTGGGAAGGCATCTACATCGTCGACCAATTGCACCGTACCCGTCCGGGCCGCCGCGCCACAGACACCGCGCTCAAAGGGAATTTGCAGACACCCATGCCCGCCTTGGTAGGGGCCGATTTTGAGAAGGTCAGGCTCTGTTACGCGGTAAAATCCCGTCCAGTCAAAACGGTCATCGGCGTGGTGCAATTCGCACACGACTGTGGCCATCAGGGCAACCTCATCGG
This sequence comes from Pseudomonadota bacterium, assembly GCA_039814845.1. GTDB lineage: Bacteria > Pseudomonadota > Alphaproteobacteria > Rhodobacterales > Rhodobacteraceae > Roseovarius. The sequence goes on from JBCCAJ010000502.1 coordinate 853, forward strand.
TTTCACCTTCCGTCAGCGCCGCGATTGTTTTTGCAGTGTTTGCGTAGTCGATTTTCATGTCAGTCGCATGGGGGGCCAGCCCCCCAAACCCCCCGGGATATTTTTAGCAAAAAGAAGGGGCTAGATGCGCTCGATGGCAATGGCGGTGCCTTCGCCGCCGCCGATGCAGATGGCAGCAACGCCACGTTTGAGGTCACGGTTTTCCAAGGCGTTGAGCAACGTCACCATGATCCGCGCGCCGCTGGCGCCGATGGGGTGACCCAAAGCGCAGGCCCCGCCGTTCACATTCACCTTGTCGCGGGGCAGGCCCATTTCATGCATGAACGCCATAGGCACCACGGCGAAAGCTTCATTCACTTCCCAGAGGTCCACATCATCCTTTGACCAACCAATACGTTCGAGCAGTTTTTGCGCGGCTGGCACCGGCGCGGTGGTGAACCAGCCCGGGGCCTGGGCGTGACTCGCGTGGCCCAAAATGCGTGCGCGAGGGATGAGGCCTTGCGCCTTGGCCGCGTCTTCTGAGGTCAGCAGCAGGGCCGCCGCCCCGTCAGAAATGGAAGAAGAATTCGCAGGCGTCACCGTGCCATCCTTTCGGAATGCGGGCTTGAGATGCGGAATTTTTTCGGGCCGCGCCTTGGCGGGTTGTTCATCATCCGTGACGGTCACCTCACCTTTGCGGGTCTGAAACGTGACAGGCGCAATCTCGTCGTCAAAAGCACCTGATTTTTGCGCCGCCAGCGCGCTTTCCAGCGAGGCAATGGCATAGGCATCCTGCGCCTCACGGGTGAACTGGAACTTTTCGGCGCAATCCTCGGCAAATGTGCCCATCAGGCGGCCCTTGTCATAGGCATCCTCGAGCCCATCGAGGAACATATGATCCTTTACTTCAACATGGCCGATCCGGGCACCACCCCGCATCTTGGGCAGCATATAGGGCGCGTTTGACATGCTCTCCATCCCGCCCGCGATCATCGTGTCGGTCTGGCCCAGTGCGATCTGATCACAGGCGATCATCGCGGCCTTCATGCCGGACCCACACATCTTGTTTAGCGTCGTGGCCGGCACCTCATCAGACAAACCCGCATGAAATCCCGCCTGCCGCGCCGGCGCCTGACCTTGCCCCGCGGGCAG
>JBCCAJ010000073.1:0-9404 GCA_039814845.1 Pseudomonadota bacterium
CAGGATCTGCGCCGAGATCGCCATCGCGCCGAGACCGATCAGTGCAGCACATAACATGACCGCGCCACTATCGCTGACATCCAGAAGGGCCGCGAAAACATCATCAAGCTGCACAGCGTCCGTCAGCAAGTAAAGCCCCGCTACCCCCAACATCATTGCGCCATGACCCAGCATGGTGATCACCACCGTTTTAATCGCCGCCGCATTGGCGTTTTTGTAATGGGTGCGGAAATTGATCAGCAGATACGCCATGACCGTGGCCAATTGCAGCCCAAGCAATATCTGCAACAGCCCGTCGGCCACCACCAACAGCAACATCGCGAAGGTAAAAAGCGACAGGTAGGCAAAGAACCGGGGCCGAAAGCTGAGCCCGTCATCAAAGCTTTTGTCCCGCTCCATGAAGCCAAGCGCATAAAGATGGGCGAGCGCGGAAACAGAGGTGATCGCGACCATCATTTGCACAGAAATGGCATCGAGCCGCACAGCGATGGACGCATCCAGCGTGCCAGAGCGCACCCAATCAAGGAGATAGCTCTGGCGCAGATCACCGTCGAACCCCGCCCACAAAACCCAGGCGAGTGCGGCCGCAAAGAAAGCAAAGCCCGTCGCAGCCCATTGCGCGCCCACTTCCGTGATCGCACGCCATGTCAGCCCGGCAATAAGCGCGCCCACAAAAGGCGCGAAAAGGATGATGGTGTCCAAACCCCCTACCCTTTCAATCCTGTTGCCAAGACCAAATGCGGGCCGGCTTCAGGTGCGATATTGACGGAACGGGGCCGGAGTGCAACGGGCATCGGAGGGACAGTCTTCAATTCTGTTTGAAAGGAGGTAGGTCGAATGGCGGCGGGGCAACTCATTTCCCTGTCATTTCTGCCCGATAGAGCGTCTTCGCCAGGCCCCGGCGTGGCGATCCCGACCTGTAAACAGCAGCAGTTTATCGTTGCGTCCCTGACGCTATCTGAGCGACGCTCCTGCTTCACCATTTCGCCAGGCCCTCGGGCGGGCCACCCTCTCTGCGATTGCAAGCAATCGCCTGTCCGTTGCCGGCAACGTATGCGTGGCATGCGTGAGAGGGGGCAATGGGCGAAGACGCGGCGGTGTAAAGCCCTTGATTCTGCGCCCGGGGATTTAGTCCGTCAAATCGAACCTCGACTTTTCCCCACGCAACTCCCCGTACGCTGCCGCACAGGCGCAGGATTCCTCACCCGAAAGCTCAACCCGCACCTGCCGCGCGACCCCGTCCAGATCCTCCGCCATCCGCCTCAGCGTCGCAAACACCCGCGCCCCGCGCCCGTGCCGGTCAACGATCTTCAACGCCTCATCGGTGCGATCAAACGGCGGACGGTCGCCCATGTTCTCCTCCGCCGTGCGGAACCGCAGGGCCTCGCCCGGCCCGCAATCCTCAATGACGAAATCCGTGGCCGTCCCCTCTTGCGACCACCAGTCACGCCACATCACACGGCCCTCGCCTAGATCGCGGTGCATATCCTCCCCGCCGTGGCTGACATGCGTGACACGGTCACATTGGCCCAAATCAAGCGCCACCGCAGGGCCTGCCATCAAAACAAGCGCCGTCAACGCCCTCAAGCGTCAGGGTCCTCAGCCCCGTCCATCACATCTCGCGCCAAATCCATCGCGCGGGTCATGGAGGGTATTCCGGCAAAAACCGACATCATGGTGATTGTCTCAGCGATCTCATCCTTGGTCGCTCCGACCTCCAACAGATGGCGCACGGTCATACGGATTTGCGTGTCAGACTGTGCCCCCAGCATCGTCAGCCCCGCCAACGTGATCAGCAGCCGCGTCTTGGCGTCCAGCCCGTTCTGGCTTAGCCCCTTGCCGAAAAACATCTCCATCGCCTCTTTGGGCATCGTGGGCCAAAGCGCTTCCAGATCCTTGGGCGAAAAGCTGGCCAGCGCGGGGTTCATCGCCTTGGCCATGTCCTGGGCCTGCGCCATCATCGCCTCAAAGGGGTTTTTGTCGTCACTCATGGTCGGTCTTTCGTGCCATTGCCTGTCTTAAACCATCGGTATCCCGTTTTCCGCACAATCGTCGGCCACCACCTCGGCGTCCAGCTTTTTCACCCCGTCGGGCAGCGCAGATGAAATCGTGTAGACCGCATCGCCCACCCAAAGGTCGCCCTGTTCCGCCACATTGGTGCGCACATGGCGCGCAAACCCAAAGCCCCGGATCAGCGCGTATTGCGCCGCGGCGCACTGGGCATAGCGATCCACATCCAATCGGTCGCGGGCCCCGCGCATCTCCACCTGAAAATTGACCAGATCACCATCCAACAGATGGGTTTCAATCCCCAGATAATCGGGCGCAAAGCCGCTTGTCACCGGTTCGGGCAGGTCACGCTGTGCCTCGGTCGCCTCACAGCCCATAAGCACCGCAAGACTTGTCAAAACTGCCCAAAAAACCGGCTTACCTGTCATGCACCCTCACTTGGCCCGCAGCATATAGCCGACCTGCGTTTTGCCCGCTATTTCGGCATGACCCAACGTGCAAAGAGAGGCCGGATTCAAATTGCTGGCGCCGTGACTTTCAAAATAGACATTGCGCTGAGCCCGCACCTTGGCGCGTTCATCCTTGCTGTCCAGATAGGCGTCAATTTCGGTATCCGAATAGCCTCGATCCCGCGCAATATCCCTCAGCGCATTGGCATAGCGCTGCGCCTTTAGCATGCGGCCATTGATGGAACTACATTCGCGGCGGATCTTGTCCGCGGCGGCAATGTAGACCAGCCCCTGATTGATATCCGCCTCATCAGCCATACCCGCAACCCCGGGCGTGGCCACAGATGTCGCGCAAAGCGCTGCAATCGTAAAAGCCTGTATCATGCGTGCCATAGGACACCTCCTTCAATGATCTAGAGGCTCAGACATGGGGGTTTGGTACATTGCTATTCAATAACATGGGCGTCCGGCCCCTTTTCAAAGACCACTACCACAACACGCAACTGCCATTCAGAACAAGGCTCCCGCTTTGCGCGTACAGCGCGGCCTGAGGATCCGTAGGCCCGCGCGTCCATGCGATTTCAGACGTGCCGAAATTCTTCAAGCAGTAGCCCTTCGCATCATGTTCCCCCGCCGCCAGCGCGCCTTTGATCCCCTGATCAGGTCGGCGCACCACGGTTTCAAAAATCTTGCGATCATCCTTGCTGGCAGATTTTGTTTTGGCCTTGTAGAAATTGCCATCAAACAGCAGCTTTTCCTGATTTCGCGTGCAAGAGGCGCTGGCCAGTACGGCCACGCAGATCAACGTGGTTGGCAACAGCCGACGCAAAGACATGCTCAATAGCCTCATGAGGTCAGACCCTTCTTACTTATTTGCGCCATAGTATAGTGTTACCGGCTGTGGATAAAAAGGGGCTGATGATGCACAAAAGCGTGGTGCGCGGAATCCAACGCGCGACAGAGCGCTTTCGTCTGGCCCCGGTCTGGCGATCCTGACCTCAGTTCAGCAGCGCTTTATTTTTGAGTTCCCGGACTCCGTCCGAGCAATGCCCTGCAATGGCCGTTTCGCCAGGCCCTGGGTGGGGCCAGGCGAAGGCGCGGCGGGGTTGCGCCCTTGATTCCGCGCCAACCGCTCTGCCCCTCTCAAAACACCCGTGAATGCGCGGGCCTCAACAACGGCCCCTTGTCGATCGCCACCAGACTGTCATGCACATGCAGCCCCGCCACCGCCCCTTCCAGCGTGGGCACCTGCAAATCCTTGCGGTGATAGGCGTAATGCATGTCGTCAATCATCTTGCGGACGTGGTTGAAAAAGTTCCCCGGCGCCTTGAACCCGCCACCCATGCCCGACCAATAGGCGGCATGGAGATCCTCAATCAGGTAGATCCCGTAAAGCTCCATTAGTGGAAACAGCGTGTGCAGTGAGGACTCAATATGGTTCATCCGGTGGCTGCCGTCATCCAGCACCACATCGACACCGCCCATCTCTTCCACAACGCGGTTGAGGAACACCCTGTCCCCTTGCGACCCGACGCGCACCTGCCCGGCCTGACCATCGAACTGCGCGCAATCGGGGTCAATATCAATGCCGAAGATGATCGCGTCCTCCCCCAGAAAACGCCGCCACATCTGCAAGGACCCGCCCTTGTTCACACCGATTTCCAGCATGCGCACCGTCGTGCCGCGAAACCGGCTGAGATAGCGATCATAAAGCGGAATGTAATGGTGCCACTTGTGCACCTCATAATCGCGATTGGTGGCGTAGATCTCGGCCAGATCACCATCGTAATTATAGCGGTCGCGAATATCGGCAGCGATGTCGTCACCGGTAAATTCGTAGCGCTTGATCATCGTTTTTCATCCTGCCGGATGCGCCACATCTGGTAGATCAGAAACACGGCAAACCCGAACCCCCCAAGCGCCACCAAATCGCCCGCGATCCGGGTGGAGACGCTGAACCCTTCCTTGTCGGCAATCAGCCCAAACAAAATCCAAGCGACCCCGGTGCCTGCAATCACCAAGGCCGCTTGCCGTCCTTTTCGAGAGACCGGATCAGGGTTTGACATGAACCGACACTACACGCTGATTAAGTCCGGGCGATTAATAAACGCCGCCCTTGTCCACGCGTTTGGAAAATTCCGTGTCCCCGCCCTTTGCAAGGATCTTGGCCTGCTTGACCCACTCATCCCGGCTCACCCGGCCTTTGAAGCCTTCGAGGTTCTCATCCACCCACGCCACTTCCTTTTTCTTCCACGATGCGATCTGGTCGAAGTGGAAATAGCCCATGCCGTGGAGCATCTTCTCAAGCTTGGGGCCCACGCCCTTGATTTCCTTGAGGTTGTCGGCCTTGCCACCGCGTGCCTTCTTCAGCGTGGCGGGTTTGCCATCATCAGCAGGCTTGGCCGCCGCTTTGGGCTTGGGGGTGGGTTTGGGTTTCGCCTCTGTTTTGGGCTTGGCCGTTGTTTTTGCCGCCGCAGTGGATTTGGCGGCTGGCTTTTTGGCTGCGGGCTTTTTGGCCGCAGGCTTAGCCGCAGGTTTTGCAGCGGGTGCCTTCGCAGCCGGTTTAACCGCCGCAGCAGGTGCCGCCGCCGTCGCGGCCGCAGCAGAGGCAGCCGGTTTGGCCTCGGACGGTTTTGCAGCCGGATGCGCAGAGCTGACCGATTGATCAATCGGGCCCGGCAATTCGCGGCAGAACACCACCATCATCAAAGCGGCCAAAACCACGGCCGCCAAACCACCCAAGAATATGGACGCCGCAGAGCCGTAATCCATCACGATGAAAAGCGCTGCCGCCAGCACCACACCGGCAATGGCCCCGGCAATCGCGCAGCCCAGCAAACAGCTTTGTTTCGAGTTCTCGTTCTTCACAGCCATCAATCAGATCCCTTTTCAACCTGTTGTCCCGAATGCGGCCAAAAACCCCGGTTTTGACCTATTGGGCGCATGTTTAGCGTCGTTTTCTGGCCCTGTCTTGCCCCTATGTGATGTTTTCCCCGACCGTGTCCCGGGGGGGACAATCAGGGCATCATCCGGCCCTTGTCCTGCAGGCGCCTAGCCCGTTTGCGCACAGGGCCCTGCCGTCACCCGCAACCCCCCATCGGGAAGCGATTGTGCATCGCCGCGGGCCAGCAAATATCCGGCAATTTCCAGCGCCTGTTCCTTGCTCAAGCCCGCCTGAAATTCGATTGGGGCGTAGTCGGAATCATACTTGATTTCACACCCGATCGTGGCCGCCGCGACCATGAAATCGGCAACGTTGTCCTGGCTGGTGCCTTCCGGCGTCACAGCACAGCCCGCCAACACGGCCACAAGCCCCAAAGGCATCCCGATTTTGCCCGTCATCTTCTTTCCCCCGCCGGTGACACATCCAACCCGGCTACAGTTCCCCGCAAAGGTTAATGCAGTCTTAGTTAACCGTTTCTTGGGGGACAAAGAAAGGCCATCACATAAAGAAGCGCAAGCGCGAAAAGCGGAAAGATCGCGGCGATCGCCCAGTAACGCGATAGCCCGTATTGCGGCAGAAGCTTCCAGAACGGGATGACAAAGGCCACGGAGACCAGAATAAACCAGAGCATATCGCCCTCCTCGTGCATTTAGACTGAGCTAGGAGCACAGGCCGACATTCGCAACTGGGAAGAGAGCGGTTATGCACCATCTGTTGCCAAGATACCTGCGTGTCAAAGATTGACGAAGATGTTCTCCACATCCTCATCGGCCACCTCATCGCGCACCGCAATCCGTTTCCGAGCTGGTCGGTCGGTCTTGGCGACGCCGATCATCTGCTCCGTCGGTGCAATCAGCGGTGCAAAGGTTTTGGCGAAAGGATCGGGGCGTTCCACCTTGGCCACCCGGCCCTTGGGGCGCACTCTGCGCGGCGCGACACCATCCTTGATCTCACGCGCGACAGCCCCCCGCGCCGTACGCACCGGCAACAGCGCAGTGCGGTGCATTTCATGGGGTCGCATCGCGCCGTAGCACAGCATCACCGCCGCACCCAACGCGATGGATTGCCATAAAGCACCGATATTGCCCACCTCGGCCGTCAAAAGCAGCGTCGCCGTGGCAGAAAAGATCAAAAACCCGGCAAGCATCAAGGAAACCGGCCGCAACATGACCCCAAAGACAAACGCAATCGCCAAGGTCAGAAGCGATGCCGCCCCCACAATCTGCCCCACTTGGCCGGGGATCATGAGACCAACCAGGAAGAACGGATCAAACCCCAGCGGCACGCCCATCGCCATGGCACAGAAATGGCTTCCGATCACCACCCGGATCAGCTTTAGCCCTGTCTGGCTCAACCATGTATCGCGTCTGACACCCATGCCAATCACCCCAATGAACGTTGAATGGGGAGATGGCCCGCAAATGTGGCAAATCCATGCGAAACCCGGTGCCAAAGGCAGCTGTTTCGGAAGAGTTTTCTTAAAGTCGACAGTACTCTCGGCGCGGAATCAAGGCCCTTGGGCCGCCGCGCCTTCGTCCGTTGCCCGGCAGGCGATTGCTTGCAATCGCTGAGAGGAGGGCCCCACCCAGGGCCTGGCGAAACGGCAACTGCAGAGCTTTGCTCGGATGGAGTCCGGGAACCTAAAGATAAAGTGCTGCTGCTCGAAGGCCGGGATCGCCAGACCGGGGCCAGACGAATTCGCTGTGACGTGCTTTGACCGCTGGTATTAGCTCTCCGCGTCTTCCGCAGGCGCCTGATCAACCCCCTCAACACCTTCATCCTCATCGCCCTGATCCGCGATCCAGGCGACACTCACCACCTCTTCCCCTTTGGCGGTGTTAAAGACCTTCACCCCACCGGCAGACCGTGAGCGGAAAGAAATCCCCTCCACCGGTACGCGGATCGACTGCCCGCCAGAGGTGGCCAGCATGATCTGATCGGGGCGCTCCACCGGGAAACTTGCCACCAAAGGCCCGCCGCGCATGGCCTTGTCCATCGCCTGCACGCCCATGCCGCCACGACCCCGGACCGGGTAATCATGACTGGAACTCAGCTTGCCCGACCCGCCGGTGCTGATCGTCAGGATCAGATTCTCGGCCTCTCGCATTTCATCAAAGCGCTCGGGGGAGATGACGGCATCCTCATTGGCCTCCTCATCCACCTCGCCCTCATCGGCTCCTTCGGCCTGCCTGCGCATCTTTAGATAGGCCGCACGCTCATCCGACGTCGCCTCGAAATGGCGGATCACGGACATGGAAACGACCTCATCATCGCTTTGCAACTTGATCCCCCGCACGCCGGTTGAATCGCGCCCCTTGAACACCCGCACCTCTGTCGTCGGGAACCGGATCGCGCGGCCAAAGCTTGTGACCAGCATCACATCATCACCTTCGCTGCAAATCCGCACATTCACCAACCGCGTGTCCTCATCGGGCAGCTTCATCGCGATCTTGCCGTTCGATTTGACATTTGTGAAATCAGACAGGGCGTTACGCCGCACATCTCCAGCAGACGTTGCGAAGAAGACCTGCAGGTTTTCCCACTCTTCTTCCGGCACATCCACCGGCATGATGGCCGCAACGGACGCGCCTTGCGGAATAGGCAGGATGTTCACAATCGCCTTGCCCTTCGCCGTTCGCCCGCCCAGCGGCAAGCGCCATGTCTTCAGTTTGTAGACCATGCCATCGGTAGAGAAGAACAAGAGCTGCGTGTGCGTATTGGCCACGAAGAGAGTGGTGACCACGTCCTCTTCCTTGGTCTGCATACCGCTCAGGCCTTTGCCCCCCCGCTTTTGCGAGCGGAAATCGGCCAGTGCGGTGCGTTTGATGTACCCGCCCGACGTGACGGTCACGACCATGTCCTCACGCTCAATCAGGTCTTCGTCGTCCATGTCACCGGACCAATCGACAATTTCCGTCCGGCGCGGCACGGCGAACTGCTCTTTCACCTCGCGCAGCTCGTCGGAAATGATCCCCATAATCCGTTCACGCGACGCCAGAATTGTCAGATATTCCTTGATCTTACCGGCCAGATCTTGAAGTTCGTCCGTGACCTCCTTGACGCCGATCTGCGTCAGCCGCTGCAGCCGCAAATCAAGGATCGCCCGGGCCTGTGTTTCCGACAGATTGTAGGTGCCATCGGCGTTGGCCGTATGGGTCGGATCATCAATCAGCGCAATGTACTCGAGGATATCCTGCGCAGGCCATGCCCGCGTCATCAGCTTGTGCCGCGCTTCCGCCGCATCCGCCGACCCCCGGATCGTCGCCACGACCTCATCCACATTGCTGACCGCCACCGCGAGACCGCACAAAACATGGCTCCGTTCCCGCGCTTTGCGCAGTTCAAACGCCGTGCGTCGTGCAACAACTTCTTCGCGGAAGCTTATGAAAGCACTCAAGAAACCCCGTAGCGTCAGCTGTTCGGGCCGTCCGCCGTTCAGCGCGAGCATGTTGCACCCAAAGGACGTTTGCATCGGCGTAAAGCGGAACAACTGGTTCAGCACCACTTCAGCGGTCGCATCGCGTTTCAGTTCCACGACGACCCGTACGCCATTGCGATCGGATTCGTCCTGAACATGGGCGATGCCCTCGATCCTCTTCTCCCGCGCCGTCTCCGCGATCTTTTCGATCATCGCGGCCTTATTCACCTGATAAGGTATCTCATCAATAACAATGGCGTAGCGGTCTTTCCTAATCTCTTCCACGCGGGTCTTGGAGCGGATGATCACGCTGCCGCGCCCCTCCAGATACGCCTTCCGCGCCCCGGATCGACCCAGCATAATGCCGCCCGTCGGAAAATCCGGCCCCGGCACATATTCAATCAGTTGAGAGCTATCGAGATCGGGTTCCTCGATCAGCGCCAGCGTGGCATCCACCACCTCGCCCAGGTTATGTGGCGGGATATTCGTCGCCATCCCCACCGCGATACCACCTGCACCATTGACCAGCATGTTGGGGAATTTCGCTGGCAGAACAGTGGGTTCGCTTTCCTTGCCATCATAG
>JBCCAJ010000275.1:0-4466 GCA_039814845.1 Pseudomonadota bacterium
GCACCCACGCCATAGACATAGGCGTTCATGCCAATCTCACCCGCCCCACCAAGGGGCAGATACACCACTCTTTTGTTGCTCATATGTGCTGCTCAGCCTTTCACATTATGGGCGTGAATCACGGTCAGCCCATGCATTGTCAAATCGTCTTCTACCTCATCGAAAAGCATATCGCTCCCAACACTTCCCTGCGCAAAAAGCGGCGCAAGCCCGCCCGTTCCGATCACGCGCATGGGGTGGTCATATTCACCCTTGATACGCGCACATATTCCATTCACCAGGCCCACATAGCCCCAAAACACCCCCGATTGCATGCAATCGACGGTGTTGGTGCCGATCACCTGCTGGGGTTTGGTCACATCCACATGGGGCAAAGCCGCCGTCGCCGTGCCCAAAGCCTCCAGCGACAGGTTCACACCCGGCGCGATCACGCCGCCCACATAGGCACCATCCTTGGCCACCACATCAAAGGTCGTGGCGGTGCCGAAATCCACCACGATCAGATCGCCGCCATGGCGGTCAAAGGCGCCTGCAGAATTGACCAACCGGTCCGGGCCGACGATCGTACCTTCATCGACACGCGGCTCCACCGGTAGCGCGCAATCAGGCTTGCCCACGACCCAAGGGCGGCACCCGAAAAATCTGTCGGTGAAGACGCGCAGGTTGAACACCACCCGCGGCACGGTCGAGGAAATGATCACATCCGTGATGTCGACATCGAGGCCATAGTGCTTCACCAGCGTCGAATACCACGTGAAATAGGCATCCGCCGTGCGGGCATGATGGGTCGAGGTCCGCAACGTGCACAGAAACTCCGACCCGTCCCAGATCGAGAAAACCGTATTGGTGTTGCCGCAATCGATGGCCAGAAGCATCGCGTGTCGCCTTTAGAAAAACACGTCGGCAGCCGGGATCGCCTGCCGCCCTTGGCGCGTCTTTAGAACAAGTTGGCCGGTCTCGTCCACCGTCTCGAAGGTGCCGGAGGTCTCGGTGGTGCCCGTGCGGGCCGTGATCACCTCCCCCAGCTTGGCAGCGCGTGCCAGCCACGCCTCGCGCACGGGGCCAAAGCCGAAGGTGACAAACTGATGCTCCCACTTGGCATAGCGGTCCGCCAGATGATCCAGGAAATCCTCTTGCCCCACATCCGTGCCCGTCTCCGACAGAACCGACACAGGCCGCAGCGCACCCGCCTCCACCTCCGCCGCGCCTGGGGCGGCCACCAGATTGACACCGATCCCGATGATCACATGGACTGCGCCTCGCGCCTGCCCCGCACTTTCCAACAGGATCCCGGCCAGTTTGCCACCGTTCAGCAACACATCGTTGGGCCATTTGAGCGCGAAGCTCTCCGCGCGCCCGGTCACGGCGACCAAGGCCTCATAAAGCGCAAGCGATGTCACGAAAGACCTCAGCGCCACGCGCTCCGCAGGCTCCTCCACCCGCATAACAAGCGAGGCCGCGAAATTACCCTCCGGCATTTCCCACGCGCGCCCACGCCGCCCCTTGGCCGCCTTTTGATGCCGCGCCATGATCCAGGTCGGCCCCGCCAGATCGCCCAATGCGCGCGCGGCCTCTGCATTGGTGCTATCGACCTCCGCCAGCACGCGCCGCACATACCCGTCAGGCCAATCCATCCCGTGCTTCATCCTTCCAAAAATTCTCCAGGCGGAGCCCAATAAGGCCGCACGGGGTTCACTCGCGGAAGACCAGCGCGTCGACACTGGCCGCCGTGCTTTCCGTCACAATGCCGGGGAAGAGCCCAAGATAAAGAACCGCGCCAAAAAGCGCCGCAAACACCAAAAGCTCCCGCCGATTGAGATCGCCCAACTCCATCAGGCTCTGCTTGATGAGCGGGCCAAAAATCACACGTTTGATCATCCCGAAAAGCGCCGCCGCCAACACCGCCAGACCAACAAGGGCCAGGGCGGCGATCACGGGCGCGGCAGCAAACACGCCCACCATAGTCAGAAAAAGCCCCACGAAGCCGGACGTCCCCGGCACACCCAAACTGGCCAGCGTGAAGATCAGCGCACCGAAGGCCAGCACTGGCATGCGTGCGGCCACGCCCCCGAAAGCGGCCATATCCGTGCTGCCCACCCGGTCACGCAAGGCCGCAACCACCAACATCAGCGCGGCCAGCGCGATCCCATGGCTGACCATAAAGAAAATCGCCCCATCTACACCCTGTGGATTGGCAGAGAACACCCCAAGCAGCACAAAACCCATATGCGCCATACTCACATAGGCCATCAGCCGCACAAGGTCGCTTTGGGCCAAGGCCACAAGCGCGCCGTACAGGATCATGAAGACTGAGACCCACACCGCAATCGGGGCAAGAAGCGCGACGCCTTCGGGAAACATCGGCAGGACAAAGCGCAAAATCCCATAAGCCCCGATTTTGGACAAAAGCACCGCCAGCACGATCCCCGCTGCAGGCGGCACGCGCCCTTGCACGCCGGCAGTCCAGGCATGCAGCGGCCAGACCGGCAGCTTCACGGCAAACGACGCCAAAAACGCCAGCGCCATCCAAAGCGGCGATATGGTTTCGCTGAATTGATGGGTCTTCAGTGCCTCAATATCCGTCGTGCCTGCATCAAAGGCCATGACCACCATCGCCACCAGCATCACCACCGCGCCGGGCAGCGCATAGAGCGCCAGCTTGATGGCCGAACCGCGCCCCGCATCGCCCCCCCAGATGCCGAGAACCACCAGTAGCGGCAGGATCGCCCCTTCCGCGAAGAGGAAAAAGAACATCAGATCGAGCGAGAGGAACGCCCCGAGGATAAGCGTCTCCAACGCCAGAAGCGCGATCATAAAACCCTTGGTGCGCCTCTCTGTCCGCCAGGCACCCGCGATGATCAACGGCATCAGGAAGGTGGTCAGCATTACAAGCCACAGGCTGATCCCATCGACGCCCACCCGGTAGGTTACGCCAAGGGGCCATTCATGTTCTTCCACGAACTGGAATCCCGCATCGCCCGCATCAAACTCAAACAGAATGAAAAGAGAAACGACAAAGGTCATGGCAGACGCGATGAAGGCCACCCATTTGGCATTGCGATGGGCCTCAACATCATCCCCGCGCAGAAAAATGCCCAAAATGGCCGCCGCAATGGCGGGGATGAAAATGGTGATCGACAGAAGGTTGTCCATTACGCGGCCCCTGCGGAAAGCGCCGACCACGTGATCGCGGCCACCAGCCCGAAGAAGACGACGCAGGCCGTGCACAGCAGCAACACCCCATAGCGCCGGGTCAGAATGTCATCCACCTGCGGCGACAAGCGCGTGCTCAGCGCAGTCAACGGCGCATCGAGCGCTCCATCCACGGCGCCGCCCATCATCCCGCCGAGGGCCTTGCAGGGTTTGACAATGATCGCGCCGTAAATGCGATCCAGATAAAACCCATCTTGCAGCAGGCCGTGCGCGCCCCCGCTCGCCCCCGCCAGCGCTTTGGGCAGGCCCGATTGCAGCACGTAAAACCACAGCGCCAGCACAAATCCCGCCGCCGCGCAAGCAAAGGGCGACCAGACCAGCCAATCAGGGCCGGCAAGACCGGACAGCCCGCTCAAGCGACCCACTTGCCAAACCACAAAAGCCACGATTAGCACACCCAGGATCATCAGCGCAGCGGCCATGACCCGTGGGCAGCCGGAAATCGCGTCGCACACATCATCGGGTGCCCGCGACGGGCCCATGAAGCTTAAAAACACCACACGCCACACTGCAAAGATGCCCAAACCCGCGCCGAGGCACAGCGCCCAGAACGCGCCCGGATGCAACAGATAGGCGCTGGCGAAAACCACATTTCCCGGTCCCGGCATCAAAACGCCCATCCCTGCCTGTGCAAAGCCAAAGACGGTGGCCAGTGCCGCGGCCAGGATCATCGCCATCGCCACGATCGGCAATTTGGCAAAAAGCCCGCCAAAGCCTGCCATGTCGCGGCTGTCATCCATCGCCCGCGTGATCGCACCCACGGACAGCACCAAAAGCGCCTGCACCCCGATAAAGAGCGGGATTTGCACATGGGCCTTTTGATGCACCCCATCGCCCAATCCCAGACCCAGCACCGCAAATACAAGCCCCAGTTGGCTTGCCGCGACAAAGCCCATGGTGCGCTTGATGTCGCATTGTGCAGCTGCCGCGAGCCCGGCCACCATCGCGGTGGCAAGCCCCACCCAGACCATGACATCCTGCACCATGCGCGCCTCAGCAAGCAGGGGGTCAAGCCGCCAGATCACAAACACCCCGCCAAGGGCAAAGATCGCGCTCAGAAGGGCCGCAGCCGGGGCGGGTGCCTCCATCGCGCCGGGCAGCCACACGTGGAACAGGATCTGCGCCGAGATCGCCATCGCGCCGAGACCGATCAGTGCAGCACATAACATGACCGCGCCACTATCGCTGACATCCAGAAGGGCCGCGAAAACATCATCAAGCTGCACAGCGTCCGTCAGCAAGTAAAGCCCCGC
>JBCCAJ010000032.1:0-12013 GCA_039814845.1 Pseudomonadota bacterium
ATCATTCTTGGGCACAAGATTTCGGAAGGCGGTGCCTCTGGCGGTGTAGAGCGGCTGGGCGCTGCTATGACTGCGGCTTTCATCTGCGTGATGCCCATCGGCTTCCTGCAAGCGCTCGACGCCTTTGGTGCCCCGCTTTTGGTTTTAGCAGGGATTGGGGTCGGTATCTGTTCATCCGTGATCCCTTATGTCTGCGATCAGCTCGCGATGGCCCGCCTGCCTCGCGCCAGCTTTGCGTTCCTCCTCGCTTTGCTGCCTGCAACCGCCACGATCATTGGCGTCGTCGTCCTGCGCCAGATTCCCAGCTTTGTGGATATCCTTGGCGTTTGCCTCGTCATGATTGGGGTGGCCGTTCACAAACCCGCGCCGATGCCATCCGCGGCGACGAACATGGCTGAGACAGATCGTTCGCGCGAACCCGAAGACTGACAGTGTTGGGCTCAAACGGGTCATCCGCCGCACGCGCCGGGAAAGAAATGCATGGGCTTTTTATCCGCTGCGCGCCAGTCTTGGCCCTCACTCCAAGCTCTGCTCCTGAAACCTCACCCCCAGTTCCACGACCCTGTCGACATGTTCGCTACACTGCACATGGCCCGTCAGCACATCTTCGATCCCCCACCATGCGGCCTCGCTCACATCGTCACGGGCAACAGGCTCGCCAGATAGATAGTCGCATTGCACCGCCGCCAGAAGGAAATGAAACCGGACAGCACCCGACATGTCCCGCTCGATGTAATCCACATTGGTCACATAACGGACGGGGTCGGCCATGATCCCGGTTTCTTCACGAAGCTCCCGCACGGCCGCCTGCATAGCGGTTTCACCAAGATCCACGTGCCCGCCCGGAAACCCCCATAGCCCGGCGTCAGGTTCATTGCGCCGTTTGACCAAAAGCACCTGACCCTTGCGGATCACCACGGCCAAGGCGGCAAGTTTGGGATGTCTACGCATTGCACTGACCTTCTGACTGTTTCAAACGCGCCGCCCAAAGCGCACACAACAAGGCTGTGCCGGCGGAGGCCAGCATAAGCAAAAGCAGCATGCGCGCCCCATTCGTGTCAGACATCGCACTGCCTGTGATCAAAGTCAGGATTGCGCCGCCCGCCACGATCAAGGCCCCGCTCAGCCCTGCGGCAGTTCCGGCCAGATCCGGGCGCACGGACATGGCCCCGGCATTACTTCCCGGCATCGTGATCCCATTGCCAAGGCCTACGAACACAGTGCTGGCAAAGAAAAGCTGCGGCGCGGTGATGTCAAATGCGATCAAAGACAATCCGACCAAGAGGCCAACGCACGCGACCACCCGGCCTGCAATCATCGTGGTTGTCGTCTCAAAGCGCGCGCCCAGACGGCCCACAAGAAACCCGCCCAGCATGAACCCGACCGTGATCGTTCCCATGTAAAACCCAAGTTGGGCTGTTGAGATATTGAATTGCGTTTGCGCGACCAACGGCGACCCCGTGAGGAAGATATAAAAGGCACCAACAGAAAACGTGCCGCACAGCGCATGGGCCCAGAAAAGCGGTTCGCGCATCAGGGCCCTCATTCCAGAAGCCGGGGTGCTGTCGTGATGGGCGGATTTCGGCATCGTCTCCCCCAGATCGAACCAACACAGCACCAGCAACCCAAAGCCTGCGACGGCGTAGAAGACAAAGACAGAACGCCAGCCAAAGGCCGTGTCAAGCACACCCCCAAGCATGGGGCCGATCATCGGGGCGATTGCCATGGCCATCCCAATATAGCCAATCAGGCTGACAGCCTCTTTTTCGGTTTTTATGTCCCGAACGATGGCCAGGGAAATGGAATACCCTCCGATGATCCCGCCCTGCACCATGCGGCAAATCAGAAACACCTCAACACTGGTCGCGATTGCGCACCCGACCGAGGCGCCTGCAAACAAAACCAAAGCCACCAGAAGCACCGGCCGCCGGCCAATCCGGTCAGAGGCGGAGCCGATGATCAGCTGCAGGATGGCCGTTATGGCCAGATATCCCGAGACCGCCCAGCTTAGGGTGCTGTACTGTGCTTCCAGATCGACCGCGATGTTTGCCAGAGACGGCAAAAACATATTGAGAGACATGGGCGAAAAGCCCGTCAACAGGATCAACGTGATCAGATGCGGTGGTGTCTGGTTGCGTGTCATTTTACGTGTCATACTGAATGTCTGGGCCCAAAAACAAAAAAAGCCCCCGAGGATATCGGGGGCGCATGGAAACGGATATGGAAAACCCTTATCGGACCATGCACCTTTTCACTACGACGACTACGATCTTCGAAATCATGGGGTCACTCCTTCAGTGATCAGCCTATTGAAGTTGATTTTCTGAGGCAACAATGAAAGCTATCCTGCGTCCGCAGGGCCGCGTCCTGCAAAGGACAATGTGTCCGCCTTCCGCCCCAAGCGGAACCGGCAAGAGCGTAAAGCAGCCCACGAGGCCCTTCCCCGGGGCGCACCCCCCTTGCCCCCCGCGCGCCTCTCGCATATCTGAGCGCGATCCAAACGACTATCGGGCACATCCATGACATTCGGACAGACCATCGACCGCGCGCTGCTTGGCATTATCGTTTTGGTGCTTGTCATCTCCATCGGCGTGCATGTCTACGACGTGGATGTCTTCAGCCTGCAATTTGCCAATGAAGACGGTGTGGTGGAATACGCCACCGCCTTCGGCCTGCTGTTTTGTTCCATGACATTCGTCACCCACGCAGGCAGCCTGCGGCGCCGGGGCATGATGCTGGCGGCGATTTGCACGGCATTCTACGCGCTTTTGTTCTTCATGGGCGCTGGCGAAGAAGTCTCCTGGGGCCAGCGCATCTTCGGCTGGGAATCGGGCGAATTCTTTATGGAGAACAACAAGCAGTATGAAACCAACCTGCACAATCTGGTCGTGGGCGAATGGCATCTGGCCAAGACGGTGTTCGGCAGCGGCCTGACCGCGGTGATCCTGCTTTACTTGGTCGCCCTGCCCCTGCTGTATCCGCGCGTGGGATGGGTCCAGCGGCTGGCGAACAAATTCGCCATCCCGGTGCCGGGCCTGCGCCACACAGTGCTCGCGATCCTGGCAAGCCTCGTCATTGCCGTGATAGATCAAAGCCGCAAATGGGAGGTCTATGAGCTGATCTTCAGCCTTCTGATGCTGTCCATCATCATCCTGCCCCAGAACCGCGATCAGACGCGCTGACCCACGCAGTCTTTGAAAGACTGCGACCGAAATCTTTCAAAGATTTCGCCGCCAACGTTGGCGGCAATTTTTTAAAAAAAATTGGGTCAGAAAATTCGGATTTTCTGATGCATTTTCTTCCAAGAAAATGCCGCTCTGCCCGTCAAACCCACTTGGCCAGCGGCGGCAGGCTCATCAACACAGCATCCGCGTCATGCCCCGTGGCCAGCCCGAACTTCGTGCCCCGATCGTAGACCAGATTGTACTCCGCATAGAGCCCACGATGCACCAACTGAGTGTTTTTGTCGTCCTCAGACCAATCCTGCACCTTCCGCTTTTCCACCAGCGGCACGTAGGCCGGTAGAAACGCCCGCCCAATATCCTGCGTCAGCGCGAAATCCGCAGCCCATTCGCCACTGTTGCGATCATCCATGAAAATGCCGCCAACCCCCCGCGCCCGGTGGCGATGGGGGATGTAGAAATACTCATCCGCCCACTCCTTCAGCTTTGGATAATGCTCCTCCCCGTGGGGATCGAGATGCGCCTTCTGCGTGTCATGGAAATGCGCCGTGTCCTCGTGATATTCGATGCAGGGGTTCAGATCAGACCCCCCGCCAAACCACCACGCATTCGGCGTCCAGAACATCCGCGTGTTCATATGCACGGCCGGCGCGTGCGGGTTTTGCATATGCGCCACCAGCGAAATCCCCGAGGCCCAGAACCGCGGATCTTCCTCCATCCCCGGCACCCCGCGCGCGGCCATCGCCTTTTGCGCAGGCGGGGCCAGCGTGCCGTAGACCTCAGACACATTCACACCGACCTTCTCAAACACGCGGCCCCCGCGCATCACGCTCATCAGCCCGCCCCCGGCGTCCGATCCGTCGTCGCTGGCGCGTTTGGTTTCCTTCACCTCAAACCGTCCGGGCGCGGCATCGGCCATCGGCCCGGTATCGTGGCCGTCCTCCAACCCTTCAAAGGCGGCAACAATCTGATCCCGCAGGGTGCGGAACCACTGCGCAGCTTGCGTTTTCTCGTGTTCCATGTCGGAGGTCATATCCTTGGCCATCGGATCATCCATAATGTAAACTAAAGTTTACACCATTAATGCGCCGGAGCGGCCACCGGGTCAAGCAAAGTCCGCCCACCATCGACCGTCATGATCTGGCCTGTCATGAAACCCGAACTGTCGCAGGCCAGGTATTGCACGGCTTCGGCCAGTTCGGCGGCAGACGCAATCCGCCCCAGCGGCGTGTGCCCTTCGATGTCTTCGCGAAAGTCAGCATTGTCCGCCAACGTGTCCTTCAGCGACGCGCTCATGACCGATCCAAACGCCACGGCATTGACCCTGATCCGATACGGGGCCAGCGCCACGGCAAGGCTGCGTGTCATCTGATCCAAAGCGGCGGTCGACACCGAATAGGCCAACAAATCCGGATGTGTGCGCCGTGCGGCAATCGAGGACAGGTTCACAATCGTGCCTGCGAACCCTTCCTCATCACCGGACGCTTCCGACTGCTTGATCATCCGCTTGGCCACCAACTGCGACGTCCGCAGCGCCGTCAGGAGGTTCTGCTGCAACAGAAGTTCCACCGCATCATCATCGGGGTTCAGAGGGTCTGACGGCAGCAATTGCCGCGATCCATTGACCAGAATATCCACCCCGTCAAACGCATCGATTGTGGCCGAAAGCAAATTCGCCAGTGTCAGCTTTTCCCGCAGATCGCCTGCAAAATAACGGGTGGACGATCCATCTTCGTTTTCGCCCAGTTCTTCCTTCAGATGCCCTTCGTCGATGTCGGCAAACATCACGTTGGCGCCTTTGTCGGCGAAATGACGGCCAATGGCCAAACCGATACCATTGGCACCGCCCGTCACAATCGCAGTCTTTCCGTCGATGGAAAACGACATGTCTTACCTCTTTTTGCAGGAAAAATGGGTGGGACTAACCGGACCGTTTACGCGCGCCAGATTTGGGCCGGGATGCAGACAACAGTTTGAAACGCGCATCGCCACCAAATTCGGTCACCTCTGAGAAGCTTTGTTCCAAGGACCCTTCATAAGGAAGATGACGGTTGGCCACCAGAAAAAGCTGACCCCGTGAGTGCAAAAGGCGCGCTGCCGCTTGGATAAAGCTTTGACCTATATGGGGTTCTGCCTTTCGGGTCGTGTGAAATGGGGGGTTCATGATCACGCAATCCAGCGGGGTTTCCGCCTCCCAGGTGGCCGCATCGGCCCAGTGGAATCGCGCGCGCGAATCGGAAATATTGGCCTGCGCGCAGGTCAGCGCGGCATGATCTGCCTCCACCAGGTCGAGGCTTTGCACCCCGTCGCGTTCGAATACACGGGCCAACACCCGGGCCGACAGATAGCCCCATCCCGCGCCCAAATCAGCCACCCGCGCGCCCAGTTTGTCAGGCAACGCGTCGGCCAGAAGGCGCGAGGCCGGATCGACCCCATCAGCGGAAAAGATGCCAGGCGCGGTGACAAAGCCCTCTTCAATGTCGGGCCGTGCGTCAGGCAGCCAATCGTCAAAGGCAGGGCGTGCCTCAAAGGAGAACAGCTTGCCATGGGCCTTGGAAATCGCCCGGCTGGCATCGGCGCGCTTACGGCAGGCCTTGTAGATCGCCTCTACCCCGTCGGTCTTGACCCCATCCACAATGATCTGCCCGTCCGTGGCCTCTGCGGCCTGCGCGATGAACGCCTGCGCCAGCGCCTTAGCGCGCGGCACGCAAATGATCGATGCCGCAACACGCGTCTCCAAAGCGGTTGTGCAATTGTAGCCTTGCGCCTCAAACCGGTCGAAATCAGGCTTGAAGCCGGTCACGATGATACAGCGGTCCTTGGGTAGCGGAGACAGATCAAACCCATCTCGCGGCGCGAACACGGCAATAATCCCGGACGCGGGCAAAGACGGCGTTCCCGCCTCCAAAGCAAGCTTCAATCGAATGCTCACGTCGTTATTCTTTTTCCATGGTGCATTGCAGCGGATGTTGGTGGCGGCGGGCGAAATCCATCACCTGGCCCACTTTCGTCTCTGCAATTTCGTGGCTGAAGACGCCGACGACCGCCAGACCCTTCTTGTGGACGGTCAGCATGATCTCAAACGCCTCGGCATGGGTCATGCCGAAAAACCGTTCCAGCACGGCCACAACGAATTCCATCGGCGTATAGTCATCATTGAGCAGTAAGACCTTATACAGCGGCGGGCGCTTGGTCTTGGGACGCGTTTCAACGACGACTGAGGTATCACCACCATCGTCTCCGCCGTTGCCCGGCTCCTGCATTTTGAATTCCGTGATCGTCATCTGGGTCCAAGATCGCTGTGGAACAGTCTTATCCTTGCAGGGACTATATAGTCGACGTGGCGCAGGTGAAAAGAGGCGTTCAGCGCACCCGGCACGGAATCAAGGGCGCCAGCCCACCGCGCCTTCGCCTGGCCCCACCCAGAGCCTGGCAAATGTGTTCGGACAGCGCATCGCTCAAAAACAGTCCGGGAACACCGAGATAAAGCACCGCTGATGCCGCGCCGGGGCCTGTCGGGGCGCTGTGATGCGTTCAAACCGTCCGCCGAACCAAAACCACCAAGTTCGATACCACCAACGCCCCAATCACAACAACACCGCCCACCAGCGCCCATCGACCCGGATCCTCGCCGATCCATGCCCATACCAACAAAGGCGCCAGCACAGACTCAAGCAGGATCAGCAAAGACACCTCCGCTGAGCTGATATAGCGCGGCCCCAGCGTGAGAAAGCAGGTCGCAATCGCAATGAACATGCCGTGCCCAACGAACAAATGCCATTGATCCGGCACCGCCCCGAAAGGCTGCACAAACGGCCAGATCATCAGCGCCGCCCCGATATAGGCAATCGGAATGGCCGGGATCATCGACACATCCCTAACCCCCCGCAACGCCGTCAACGCACCCGCATAGGCAATGCACACATAAAGCGCCCAAAGGTCACCCACCCAAGACGCGATCTCATTTTCCGAGGACCCATAGGCAATGATCCCCAGCCCCGCGATCACCACCAGCATGGTCAGAACCATCCGCAGGCCGATCATTTCCCCCAGAAAAACCCGCTGAAAAGTGGCGGCGAAGATGGGCATGGAGGCGAAGATCAACACCACGTTGGCCACCGAGGTATTGGTCACCGCCATGACAAAGGCAGGCGCGGTGGACCCGATCAGCAGCATATAGATCACCCCGGGCCAGCCGGTGCTGAGCGCGGCGCGAAACCCGCGCGTGCCCTGAAACAGCAGCAGCCCGATCAGGATCAGCAGACCCGCTGACATCCCCCGCCAGAAGGCCACCACCATGGGCTCTGCCTCAATCAGGCGCACATAAAGCGAATCCGGCACAACGAAAACTACGCCGAGGGAGGTGATCACCAAACCTTTGATATGGGTATTCATGCCCGCAGGCTTGGGTGTTTTTCAGCCCAATGTAAAGGGCAGCGGCCCCTGCTTTCAGTCGCGCTAGGTGCGCCGTTCATGCACCTCGATCACATTGCCTTCCGGGTCGTAAAAATAGACCTGATGCCAACCCGCCACCGCGCTGTCCCCCCAATTAGAGAAGGGCGCGGCTTCCGCCTCCAGATGCGTCTTGAACGCCTCAATGTCGTCGACGCGATAGGCGACATGCCCCTCCAGCACCGGGTTCACCAACTGCCCTGTGCGAAATCCAGCTTCAACATCCTTGCGCGCAATATGCAGATGAATGTCCCCATCCGTCAGGAACGTCACATCGCCCGCATAAACCTCCTCATCCATGCGCAATGCGGGGATATCTTCATCGCAGCGCTCCAGCCCCAAAACCTCACGGTAAAACGCGTCCATTTCCTCCACCTTGTCCGTCGACAGGTTGATATGGTGCAGCTTGGGTTTCATTCCTCCACCTCATGCACTTCGATCACGTTTCCATCGGGATCGTAGAAAAAGATCTGGCGCCATCCCGCCACCGCACGATTGCCCCAGTCGGAATAGGGCACGCCTTTGGCGTCCAGATGCGCCTTGAACGCCGCCAGATCATCGGTGCGAAACGCAATATGGCCCCGCGCCACCGGGTTCACCACCTGCCCCGTCGCCATCCCAGCCATCACATCGCGCTGTGCCAGATGGGTCTGAATGTTGCCATCCGTGGTGAACGCCACATCCCCCGCATAGCCCTGTTTCTTTTCCAACACCGGCAGGCCAGCCGTCTCCCGCGCCTGCCCCATCACGCGTTGATAGAACCGGTCCATCCCCGTCACATCCGTGGTCGCCAGATTGATATGATGCAGTTTCAGTTTCACTTGGGCCTCCTCTGGACGCTCACTCAACAACAGGCTTAACTGACTGCCAAGACCCAAAAGTGAGAGAAGCAATGTCTGCCCCCGTTAACCTATTCAAATCCGACCTCCTTGCGGGCAAACAAAGCTACGGCTGCTGGGCCGGGTTCGGCGATGCTTATGCCACCGAAATCATGGGCACCGCCGGTTTCGACTGGCTGGTGATCGACGGCGAACACGCTCCAAACGATCTACGCTCCATCACCGCCCAACTTCAGGCGCTGCGATCGAGCACCACACACCCCATTATCCGGCTGCCCATGGGCGAAGACTGGTTGATTAAGCAAGTTCTCGACGCAGGCGCGCAAACCCTGCTGATCCCGATGGTGGAAACCGGCGCAGAAGCCGAAGCGCTTGTTCGCGCCACCCGCTATCCACCCGAAGGCATCCGTGGCTCGGGTGCCGCACTTGCCCGCGCCACCATGTTCTCAAGCGTCCCCGACTACACCGTCACCGCCAACGCCCAAATCTGCCTTCTGGTGCAAGTGGAAACGGTCAAAGGCCTTGAGAACCTCAACGACATTCTGGCCGTCGAAGGTGTCGACGGCGTTTTCATCGGCCCCTCCGATCTGGGCGCGGACATGGGCCACCCCGGCGACAGCCGCGCCGCGCCGGTCCAAGACGCCATCCGCGACGCACTGGCCCGCATCAAGGCGTCCGGCAAAGCCGCCGGATGTCTTGCCGTCGACGACGAAACAGCCCTCACCTACCGCGACTGGGGCGCACAGTTCTTGGCCGTGGGGATAGATGTCCTGCTCCTCGCCCAGACCGCCCGCGCTCTGGCCGCCAAATGGCATGACCGCTAAGCACCTCCTCATTGATCTGGGTGGCACGCAAACCCGCATCTGCCGGGGCACCGCATCCGCCATCGACCCGGCCAGCACCCGAACCTTCCAAAACAGGAACTTTCCAGGTCTCGCCCCCATCATCACCGCTTTCCTGGAAGAACAACCCGGTGAGGTGGAAGGTCTTTGCGCAGGCGTCGCAGGCCCAGTCCAGAACGCCACGGCGCAACTCACCAATCTCGACTGGTTCATCGATGGCGCGGCACTGCAGGCCCAAACCGGCGCGCGCCATGTCGTTCTGATCAACGATCTCCAAGCCCAAGGCTACGCCTTCGACGATCTGCCCGCCTCCGCAATCACCCAAATCAAACAGGGGGCCACCCAATCCGGCCCCCGCCTCGTCCTCAACCTCGGCACCGGCTGCAACTGCGCCGTGGTCCACCGCAACGGCAACACCCTCTTCGTCCCCCCGGCAGAGTCCGGCCACAGTGCCCTCCCCGACACGGATATCGGGTTACGCCCGCTCTTCGACCATCTTCGCCCCGACCACCCTCATTTGCCGGTCGAGGCCATCCTCTCTGGCCCCGGCCTCTCCCGGACCCACGCGTTCCTGACCGGCGAACAGCTCCCACCCGAAAAGGTCATGGCTCACATCACCCAAGGCAAAGCCCCCAAAACCCTCTCTCTCTTCCTCCGAACCCTTGGCGCGGTGGCAGGAAATTTCGCCCTCCACCACCTGCCCACAGGCGGCCTCTATCTCTCCGGCGGGCTGGCCAATTCCATCGCCCCCCACCTCAACAGACCCGACTTCCTCGACCCCTTCACCGCCCGCGGCCCCTATCGCGACATCGTCGCCGCCATCCCCATCTTCGCCATCGCGCAAGACGGCTTCGCCCTCCACGGCTGCCACCGCTACCTGATGCAATCGACCAAAACATAACGCCGTCGTCAGGCCCCGGTCCGGCGATCCCGTTCTCTGGGCCGCAGCACTTTATCGTTCAAACCCTTTGAACATCCGGGCGGTGCGCTAACCCATCATATGCGCCAGGCCCAGGGTGGGACCTGACGAAGGCGCGGCGTGCCAAAGCCCTTGTTTCCGCGCCCCCAGAAACCCCCGCAACGCTCTTCCCCGCCGCCTTCCGCTCTGTCATAATACCGTCAAACACCAATAAAAGAGCAGCGCGACCATGGCCGACGATCTTCTGAAACCGACTGCCGAGTCTGACTACGATGCCTCCTCCATCGAAGTCCTCGAAGGGCTGGAACCCGTCCGCAAACGCCCCGGCATGTACATTGGCGGCACTGACGATCGCGCGCTCCACCACCTTGTCGCCGAGGTTCTCGACAACTCCATGGATGAGGCCGTCGCAGGCCACGCCACCCGGATCGAGGTCGAACTCCACGCCGACCACTCCATCACCATCCGCGACAATGGCCGTGGCATCCCCATCGACCCGCACCCCAAATTTCCCGATAAATCCGCGCTGGAGGTGATCCTCTGCACCCTCCACGCAGGCGGCAAATTCTCCGGCAAAGCCTACCAGACCTCCGGCGGCCTGCACGGCGTCGGCGCCTCGGTGGTCAACGCGCTGTCGGATTCCATGGTCGTCCAGGTCGCCCGCAACAAAGAGCTGTTTGAGCAACGCTTCTCCCGCGGCATCCCCCAGGGCAAACTGCAAAAAATCGGCGATGTCCCCAACCGCCGCGGCACCACCGTCACCTTCCACGCCGACGAACAAATCTTCGGCCACCACCGCTTCAAACCCGCCCGCTTGTTCAAATCCATCCGCTCCAAAGCCTACCTCTTCTCCGGCGTCGAAATCCGCTGGAAGTCTGAGATCGAAGACGGCGATACCCCGACAGAGGCCACATTCCACTTCCCCGGCGGCCTCTCCGATTTCCTGGGCGAAACCCTGGGCACCTCCACCACCTACGCCGACGCCCCTTTCGCAGGCACCGTCGACTTTCAGGAACGTTTCGGCCAGCCCGGCAAGGTCGAATGGGCCATCAACTGGACGCCCGCGCGCGACGGCTTTATCCAATCCTATTGCAACACCGTCCCCACCCCCGAAGGCGGCACGCACGTCGCGGGTTTCTGGGCCGCCATCCTCAAAGGCATCAAGGCTTACGGCGAGTTGGCCAACAACCGCAAAGCCGCCCAGATCACCCGCGAAGACCTGCTGACAGGCGGCTGCGCGCTCGTCTCCTGCTTCATCCGCGAGCCGGAATTCGTCGGCCAAACCAAAGACCGCCTCGCCACTACTGAGGCCCAGCGCCTTGTCGAAAACGCCGTCCGCGATCATTTCGACAATTGGCTGGCCTCTGACACCAAATCCGCCGGCGCCATCCTCGATTTCCTCATCCTGCGCGCCGAAGAACGGCTGCGGAGACGTCAGGAAAAAGAAACCCAACGCAAATCCGCCACCAAGAAACTCCGCCTGCCAGGCAAACTGGTCGATTGCTCCAATTCATCGCGCGAAGGCACGGAACTTTTCATCGTCGAAGGCGACAGCGCCGGTGGCTCCGGCAAAGCCGCGCGTGATCGCAAGACCCAAGCCATGCTCCCCTTGCGCGGCAAGGTCCTCAACGTGCTGGGCGCGGCCGCCGCCAAAATCTCCACCAATGCGGAAATCAAGGATCTCTGCGACGCGATGGGCACCGGCATGGGCACGCGGTTTACGCTGGATGATCTGCGCTACGAAAAGGTCATCATCATGACCGACGCCGATGTCGACGG
>JBCCAJ010000476.1:0-2389 GCA_039814845.1 Pseudomonadota bacterium
AAGGTTTGGCCAGGTTCCAGCGTTTAGAAACTCAGCGCTTCGGTAGCGCTTTGGTGCGGAATCAAGGGCGTAAGCCCGCCGCGCCTTCGCTAGGCCCCCGCGTCACACCTTTGGTGTGCCAACTATAGATGGCCCGCCTTTGGCGCGACGGCCTGGCGAAATGGCCATTGCCGAGCGTATCTCAGATGGAGTCCGGGAACGGATGGATAAAGTGCTGCTGTTCGGAAGCCGGGATCGCCTGACCGGTGCCCTCCTCTCGGCTATTGCCGGTCAATCGCCTGTCCGTTGCCGGAAACGCATGCGCAACATGCGTGAGAGGGGGCAGCGTGCGAATGCGCTCTGCCCCGCTGTGTCAGCTGGGCAGCTCTTGGCCGTTCCATCGCGCCTCCAGCTTTTCAATCGCAGCGATACGTTCCGCCGTCTTGGGATGGCTCATCAACCACGCGGGCATGGCCCCGCCGCGCGTCTGGGTCAGTGCCTCCAGCTTTTCAAAAAGCGCTTTCTGCGGCCCTGTCCCGATCCCTGCCTTGATCAGCAGGGCGGAGGCGTATTCATCGGCCTCATATTCATCATCGCGCGACATGCGCGCCGCCAGAAGGGAGGTGAGCCCGTTGGCGATGAAGACGCCGATACCGGGCAAAAACCGCGAGAGGATCATCGCAAGCGCAGTGCGCAACGCGTTCTGCCCCGAAAAATCGATCATCCGTTTGCGGGCATGACCGAGCGCCACATGCCCCAACTCATGGGCAATGACGGAGGCCATTTCCTCCGCACTCACCTCTTCATTTTGGAACTTGCGGTAAAAGCCACGCGTGATGAAAATCCGTCCATCCGGCGCGGCCAGTCCATTTACCGGGTCGATCTCATAAATGTTCACCCGGATGCGCGGCACGTCCAGCGCATGAGCCATTTTCTTGGTCAATGCACCAAGGCGCGGATCGGCCAGTTCAGTGGACCGTTCATCCAATTCCCGCTTCGTCCGCCAGACGGAGAAGCGATACATCACAAGGCCGTAGCCCACGATCAGAAGAAGCGGCAGGATTTTAAACATGGTGTAAATATGGGGGCTATTCGAACGTGGGCAAGATACGCGATGTCGCAGAAAATTTCAATTTTCTGCCACCGGCGTTGGCGCGCATTCTTTGAAAGAATGCGACCGAAATCTTTCAAAGATTTCGGCTACCTGACCAACAAGTCCAAGGGTTGGCGGGAAAGCCGTTCGACCCCCGTCTCTGAAACCAAAACCGAATGACCCGTGCACATGGCCAGGCCGGTGTCGCTGTCCATCAAGATCATGTGCAGGAAAAACACCTGCCCCGTTTGCATGATCAGTGGATTTCCTTCGTAAAACATCGGGAATTCCACCCAGATTGGATTGTAGACCGCGCCCATGGCGTAGCCGCAAGCCTGCATGCGGGCGTTACTCAGCCCGTGCTTGTCAAAGACGGCCGCGTGGGCGGCATAGACCTCGCTCATCGGGTGGCCGGGTTTGATCGCGGCCTCGCAGGCCTCCAACGCCTCAACGGACGCGGCGTGCATGGCTTTGTGAGTGTCAGACGGCACCCCGATCACCACGGTGCGCATCATGGCGGCGTGGTAGCGGGCATAGGCACCGGCCCATTCCCAGGTCATCTGGTCTTGGGCATCCAGAGTGCGTCGCCCGGAATAGTATCGGCAAAGCAGCGCCCCGGCGCCCGAGCCGAGGATAAACTCATTGCCCGCATAATCGCCGCCGCCTTCGAACACCGCACCTTGCATCGCCGCCAAAATATCGCCTTCGAAGGCACCTGCGTGCGTTTTCGCCAAGCCCGCATCCATGGCGTCATCCGACAATTTGGCGGCCTTGCGGTGCATCTCAATCTCTGCTGGCGACTTCACGCGGCGCAGGGCGCGGAACAGGTCGGATTGGTCTTCCAACGACGGGAGCGCCGCGCGCAGCAGTTGTCCGTTGAAATCCGTCAGCCCGGCGGTGTTGGATTCGTATCCCAGCCGCGCACCCATCAGCCCCATATCTCCCAGCATCTTCGCCAGATGCTCCGCCGGGTTAGAGCCCTCGTATTGTGGCCAGACATGAATTTGATCGTCAGAGAGCATTGAGGTCAGCTGCGCTTGCCGCAGGTCTGGCATGCGCGTCAACAGCTGAATGTCGCCCTTGGCGGTCATCACCATGCATTGGAACATGGCAAAGCCGAACGTGTCATAGCCTGTCAGCCAATAGTGGCTTTCCGGCGCGAAAAGCAGCATGGCGTCTAGGCCTGCCTCCGTGATGGCAGCTTTCGCTTTGGCCTGGCGGGCTTGATACTCAGATAGGTCGAAATTGGGCATGGATCCGTTCCTTTAAAGCTGCGGCACCACCTCGGCCACTTTGTCGATCACGTCTTCGATGTTG
>JBCCAJ010000103.1:0-7974 GCA_039814845.1 Pseudomonadota bacterium
AAAGATGGCATCCGCCCCACCCGCGACGCAAAGCACCTGAGGCCGCAGAATGACCACCGCGCAGGATTTGACCGCAGACATGATCGTCGATTTCCTCGACGCTATCTTTGATCGCCGCAGGGACGAGGACTATCTGGGGCAGCCCGTGATCATGGGCAAACACATGCTGCAAGGGGCCACGATTTCCGAACAAAACGACCAGTCCGACGAAATCACCGAAGCCGCGCGGGCGGCACGCGCACCTGCCAGTGCTGCGTCACGGGCGCATCCAGCAATTCAATGGGGATGGAGATATGCACGGGCCGCAGACGGCGGGTGAAAAACACCGTGAAGGCCTGCGCACTCAGTTCCGGCAGTTCTTCGGGATCGGTCACCATATGGCTGAACGCTGTCAGTGGCGAGGTGACGGCACGTTGATGGGTCAGCTCATGCAGACACCCCCATCCCTTGCCCAAGGACCCGCTCCGATTGGCACCGGAGATGATCAGCACCGGCACCAAATCCGCATAGGCCTGCGCCATGGGCGTCGCCGCATTGGTCACGCCCGCGCCTGTGATCAAGGTGCACACGCCAGGGCGACCAGACGACCGCGCTTAGCCATCCGCCGTAAAGCCCGCGCCCCCCTTCGTGGCGCACCAGAATGTGGCGGACATTGCTGGTCTCGATCCCACGACAAAGCTCCAGCGTGTGTTTGACCGGCATGCCAAACACCGTGTCCACGCCGTAGCCTTCCAGCAGATGCATCAACGCCTCACCGCAGGTTTTGCCTTTGCTGGGCAGAGGCGTGTTGGTCATGGTCTTCCCCCGCAGCGTTGCATTCAATCCACTTCCATCATCTCTGTGATCACAGATAAACCGGATTGCTGTCATGCCCCTTGCCTTCATTCGTCCGAGACAAGCCTCGGCGATGTGGACTACTACATGGTCGGCATCTTTGCCCTGCTGGGTTTCGATCATATCACGAAACTCTCCTCAAATGAGACAGCCATCGGCCTCAGCCGCCCCTCCATCGCGGCGGCACAACGCGCGATGGAGACCGCCCACCGCTACCCCGAACTGGGCACCGGCGCGTTGCCCGACACGCTCGCCCAGCGTTTCAACCTGAACCCCGCGCACATAACCTTCGGGCCGGGGTCAGATAAGGTGCTCTTGCAGCGGATCAGCCTTTATTCCGGGCCGGGCGATGCGGTTGTGCATTCCAAAAACGCCTAGGTGCAGTTTCCCGTCTATGCGATGCGCGCGGGGTCGGTGCCCGTGGCCGCAGAAAACGATGATTTCCGCCACAGCGCGGATAAGATCCTCTCCGTCGTGACAGATCGCACCAAGATCGTGACTATCACCAACCCCGACAATCCCTCCGGCACCTATCTGCCGGAGGAAGAAGTGCGCCGACTGCATGCAGGGCAGTGGGCGAAGCTACGCCCTTGATTCCGCGCTGGGTCTTACCGGGCTAGATTTCGATCCAAGAAACTGCGCAGCGGCGTGTTGATCGCGTTCGGGTCCTCGGCCAAAGCCATGTGCCGCAACCCCTTCAAAATCAGCGCCTTCGAACCGGCAATCTCCGCGGCAATAGCATGGGTCATCTCTGGCCCGTTGCCAAAATCCTCGTCCCCGGTGATCACAAGCGTCGGACAGGAAATCGCAGGCTCTGGTGCAACGATCTCTGCCACGCCGTCGGCCAGCACACGATAGATCGTGTGATAGACATCCTTGCGATTGGCCAGAACCCAGCCGCGCACAGTCGCCATCACATCCGGGCTGGCCGCGCGGAAGTCATCCGTGAACCACCGCTCCAACGCGGCCTCAACCGTCGCGTCAGAGCCGTCC
This sequence comes from Pseudomonadota bacterium, assembly GCA_039814845.1. Lineage (GTDB taxonomy): Bacteria > Pseudomonadota > Alphaproteobacteria > Rhodobacterales > Rhodobacteraceae > Roseovarius. The sequence goes on from JBCCAJ010000103.1 coordinate 1,828, forward strand.
TCCCGCGCCTGATCCACGCGCGCGAGGATCGCCGTCTGCGCCTCTGGACTGCGCTTATGTGGAGAATGCAGAATGACCAATGCCTTTGCCCGCGTCGCCACATCCTGGGCAAACCGCCGGGCGATCATGCCGCCCAAAGAAAAGCCCACGATGGACGCGCTTGGTATGTCGCAGTGATCCATCAGGCCTTGAATCTGCCGGGAAAACAAACTGAGCGAGGGCACATCTGGCGGAACCGTTGATGCCCCATGACCGTAAAGATCATAGCTCAGAACCCGATACCCATCCTTCAACGCAGGGATCGTCCATTGCCAGCACGCGCGGTTCAACCCCAGCCCATGGATCAACACCACGCAAGGGGCGCCGGATGCACCCGTTAAATCATAGGCCGTACCATCAGGCGCCTTGGGCATGCGCGATATCTTTCAAAGAGATGTACTACGGGCGGCACCTTATGACGCCGCCCGCAAAAGTCCAGAGGTCAGCTTTTGAACCAGCAGCGTTGATAGCCGAAGGCGCCATCAAACTCCCACGTGTTGCCCACCACATCGGGCCGCCCGATCGTGTCGAGATGCGCGTAAACATAGTTGGTGAAATGGGGAACAATCGACCCGCCATCATCGCGCGCGATCATGCATGTCTCCCGATACTTCTCGGCCCGCAGGCCGACATCCAGCTCTGCCTTGGCCGGCAACAGCAGCTCATCAAAGCGCGCATTGGACCGGAACGCCTCGGACCACGCTGCACCCGTCTGATAGGTCAGTGAGAAGATCACATCCGGCGTGGGCCGCCCGCCACAGGACGAGAACATGAACGGCTTTTTCAGCCACACATCCGCCCAGTGGCCATCACCAGACTCCCGCACCGGGGTGATGTTGATGCCCGCCGCCTCGGCCTGTTCTGCATAAAGCGTGACGAAATCCACCGCACCCGGCTGCACCGAATCCGAGGCCCACATGTTCGCCTCAAGGCTATCCATCCCCGCTTGCTTGAGGTGCCATTTGGCCTTGTCCGGGTCATGGACCCGCTGTTCGAGCCATTCGGTATAGTCGGACGTTTTCGGTGAGAAATGGAAATCATTGCCCACGGTGCCCGCATTGAAGTCGCTCTTTTCGTTGGTCTCACCACGGTCCATGGCCAGCTTCATCGCCATACGCACGTTGTTGTCGCTAAAGGGTGATTTATCCACGCGCATTGATCGCGCTTTACCGCGCGTTGGGGTCGTTGATCGCCACCAGATTGACCGCATCAACCCATGCGCCCGTCCCGCGCCAACCGTCACGCTTGACCAGTTCCGCACCCAGGCCCGCGTTGAATGACGTGATGCGGTAGGGACCCGCGCCAACGCCACCTTCCCAATCGGCATTGCCATCACCATCCGCACGCACATCCACCACATTGATCAACAGTGATTTCGCTGCCGAGGTGCTGCCTTCGCCCAGGTGATGCTTGATCGAGACCAGCGCACCTTTGGAAGTGAATTTCCGCCCGTCATGGACGCTCGCGTTTTGGTTAAGAGAGAACGTACACACCTTCGCGTCAGCAGAGGCTTACCAGCTGTCCGCCATATCCGGACCAAGGCCGCCATCGGCTTCAATCGCAAACAGATAACTGCGCGAACACTGCGCCAGCTGGATCATGAAGACAGACAGATGCTGGCCCGGATCGTGGGTGTCTGGGGTGTTGGCATCCTACACCGCCAGGCGGAATGTGCCCTCCTAACTGGGCGTGGAGGCCGCAACCTTGCTTGTCCAAAGCCCGGTCACCGCAGGAACAGTGAGGCCCACCACCGTGGCATGGGCTACGAACGAACGCCGCGTGATCGTGCGTCTGCGCCCGGCGGCAATGATGCGGTCAAGAACCTGCTGGTCTGATTTACGCGTCATATCCCATTTCCCTGTTGTTTTTGTGCCCTCCAGTGAACGGGCAGGCACAGGAACGGGTTATTGATTTTTCGACCAAGGATGGCGAAAAATGATATACAGAACGGCGCTTAGGGACAAAGATGGGGGAACCAATCAAGCAGGGAATTCCGTCATGGCCGACATAGCGACCTATCAAATGTTCATCAACGGGGAATGGGTGGATGCCTCTGACGGTGGGTCTTTCGACAGCATAAACCCCGCCACGGGACAGGTCTGGTCACGGGTGCCTGAGGCCACCGAAGAGGATGTGGACCGCGCCGTGCGCGGCGCGCATGAGGCGTTCATGAACGGCCCTTGGTCCCGGATGACCCCGTCCGAGCGCGGTAAGCATCTGCGCCGTCTGGGCGACCTTCTGGCCGACAAATCCGAAGAACTGGGCCGCATAGAAACCATCGACACCGGCAAGATGCTGAAAGAAACGCGCTGGCAGGCGAAGTACATCGCTGAGTTTTTCCATTTCTACGCAGGTTGCGCCGACAAAATCGCGGGCGAAACGCTGCCCATCGACAAACCCGATCTCTTTGTGTTCACCAAGCGCGAACCCCTGGGCGTCGTGGCCGCCATCGTGCCATGGAATTCACAGCTATTCCTTGTCGCCGTGAAAGTTGGCCCCGCGCTGGCCGCTGGAAACACCATCGTGATCAAGGCATCTGAACACGCCTCCGCCGCGATGCTGGACTTTGCCAAACTGGTGGAAGAGGCAGGCATTCCGCCCGGCGTCGTCAATATCGTCACCGGACACGGTGATCCTTGTGGCCGCGCGCTCACGGGGCACAAACTGGTCTCTCGCATCTCTTTCACCGGGGGTCCGGGGGCGGCGCGGCATGTGCTGGAGAATTCCAAGAATAACTTCGCCGAGGTCAGCCTCGAACTGGGCGGCAAATCCCCCTTCATCGTCTTTGACGACGCCAATATCGAAAGCGCCGTCAATGCCTCCATCGCGGGCATTTTCGGGGCCACGGGGCAAAGCTGTGTCGCCGGGTCACGGCTTTATCTGCACAACGACATTGCCGATGAATTCCTCGAACGGATGGTCGCGCAGGCCAAAGAAATCCAGATCGGTGACCCGCTGCTGGAAGAAACCCAGATGGGCCCTCTCTGCACCACCGGCCAGCGCGACATGATCGAACGCGAACTGGCCTTTGCACAAGAAGAGGGCGCAGAAATCCTCACCGGCGGCAACCGGCCTGCGGGGATGGACGGGCTTTTCTTTGAACCCACAATCCTCGCATGCCCGCGTCAGGATTTGCGCATTGTCGACACCGAACTCTTTGGCCCCGTCCTCTGCGTTCAGCGGTTCGAAACGGAAGAAGAAGCGCTGGCCCTGGCCAACGACACCGAACACGGGCTGGCCGCGGGCATCTTCACCCGCGACAGCGCCCGGTCCTTGCGCATGTCGAGCGCGGTGCGGGCGGGCATCGTATGGGTCAACACCTACCGCGTCGTCTCCCCCATCGCGGAATTTGGCGGCATCAAAGGATCCGGTTATGGCCGCGAAAGCGGGTTCCAGGCGATGTATGATTACACGCGGCCAAAGACGGTTTGGATGAACACATCCGATGAACCCATGGCCAACCCGTTCGTGATGCGCTGAGGGCGGGGCCGCTGGAAGCGTGCGCGATGAAATTCCAACCTGCCGTCAATCTAGAGCGAATGAACGACGCCGCCAATATGCGTGCCGTCCGCGATCACACGCAGGAGATGGTGCAACTGGCGGAACGCGCAGGGTTCAGCATCGTCTGGAACGCCGAACATCACACGCTGGACATGACCATCGCGCCCTGCTTTTCATCCAGCGCCAGCCGCAGCGCCACGGCGCAAGTGTCACCCACCTCCTCTCGGGTTTCTTCCAGCAACTCCCGAATGAGCCGCGCGCGGTTCTCCAAAGACCCACCCTATTCATTCATTCGCTGATTGTAACGCGGCAACAGGACATGCTGCGTCAGGCACATCTTATGACCCGCATAGACGTAGATGATGTCAAACCCCGCCTGTTTGGCGTTGCGCGCGGCGTTGCGGTGCCAGCGGCGCAGCTCCCGGATATCCTGCGTCCATCACCCTTGCCATCTTGGGGTAACCATCGGCCAACTGCCGCTCCCCCAACCGACAGCACGGGCAGGCGGGTCATCAGATTGCTGGCCATATGGCCGTTACGGACACGCTCAATCCCGGCCAAAGCCCCTTGCCCGTGTACCGTTTCCACCATCAGCGACAGCGCAGGAATGTCGCGTTCGTCCCACAACCGCTGTTCGGGGTAAGGCGACAGATCGGTGGAGGGATAGATTTCGTATTCTTCCGTGCAAACCACACCTCAACCGCCCCGCGCCTTTGTGCCCCGCATGGCGGCATGGGCTTGCGGGCGCAGTGACCAGACCGATGCGGACAGTTTCCAAAAAGGGCGGCGTATTGGGACATGGATCTGAATTTCTGGCTGGCAGTTTTGCACTGGCGATTAAGGGAACGATCATTTACCGCAAAGCAGGACACACAGCCTTCCATCAAGAAAGAGCCCGCACCAGGGAATACAAAGCTATGCCCAAGCCCGCCGCAGGCCGCTTGATCAAGGGCACGATCCAGTCCATCGCCACGCACGGGCTCGTCGGGATCACCGTCACCAATATCGTGGCAAAGACTGGCCTGACCCGCGCGATGATCATGAAAACCTTCGGCAACGAAGACGCGCTTTTGCGCGCCATGGCAGAACGGTTTGGCGAAGACTACTTTGAGACATTCGACGCGCTGACCCGATACGCCGGGCCCGATCCTCGCGACATGGTCCGCGCTATGATCCGCGCGGATCTGAACGAAGAGATGCTAACCGCACAGACAATCGCCGTGTTGTCCGTGCTGTGCAGTCTGGCCCAAAACGATCCCAAAATTCGGGAGTTGTCCTCCACCCGCGACCGGCGTTTGCGCGACCTTTACACGGCCGCCATTGCCAAGTCACTCGGCGGGCAGGATACGGATCCGGCGCTCGTCCAGGATCTGGCCACCGCGATCATCGCGATGCTGGAAGGGTTCTGGGCGGATTATTTCCTTTTCATGGACAGGTTTAACCGCGGGAAGGCGGAGCAGTTGGTTTTGATGCTCTTGGAACCATACTGGCGGAAGTAATACCGTCAAACCTTGTTCACGCGCCGGTGCATAGTTGCGGACTGGCACGGCTTTTGATTGGAGTTTTCTTTTAAATCTTCGGGGGATACCTTACCGGATCACGAACACCGATTGGCTCGCATGCCGCGCCACGCGGGCGGCATTGGGGCCGATCAGATAATCCTTGAGCGCCGGGCTATGGGCGCCCACGAAAATGCCATCCACCTCAAGCGCGGCGGCCGTCTTGATGATCTGGTCATAGACCGTCCCCCGCACCACATGGCTTTGGGTCGTGACACTGTCCGGCACATTGGCCTGCACCCAAGCGTCCAGCGCATCCTCGGACGTCTTGACCGTCTCGGCATTATGCCCGGGCGACAGCGATGCGCTGACGATCGACATGCCATCATCCGGCACCACATTCAGGATGTGCAGCACCGCCCCTTCATGGGTCGCCATGGAAATCGCCGCCTCTGTGCAGCGCACCGCCCCTTCGGGATCATTGATATCGACGGCAAGCAAAAGTGTCTTGAACATCCGTTCTCTCCTTAAAATGCAGGCTGCGTGGCGCGGCGGCTTTGGAGCAAGACGATCCCCATAAGCAGGATGAGCGCGGGGATGAAGAACAGCTCTTTGGGCATGCGCTCATTTTCAATCTGCACTTCCGTGATCTGCACCGGGTTGTCGCCATAGAAATCATATTCATTGCCTAGGCTTTCAAAGAACGGCGTGCCGGGGAAGGGTTCATCCATCGTCAGGATATCGCCATCGGGGAAGACAGCCAGCCCTTGGGCATCCAGCGCGCCTTCCGCATCGCCTGCGATGGCGGGCAATGTAATGGTGGTGGGCCGCGTGTTACCGGTGTCAAAATCCGGGCCTTCCACCACCACGCGCACCTTCTGGCCGTCCTGCGCACTGGCCATCAGCTCAATCGCCGCAGGGCCTGACGCGGTGGTGTATTTGTCACTCACCTGATCAAGGAAGAAATCCGGCCGGAAGAGCATGAACGCAATGAAGAGCAGCACCACCGTTTCCCATTTTCGGGACTTGGCTATGAAGTATCCTTGAGTAGCGGCGGCGAATAAGAGCATCGCGATGAGGGATATGAAGAAGACCAGAATGGCCTTGG
>JBCCAJ010000006.1:0-18124 GCA_039814845.1 Pseudomonadota bacterium
AGCGTGACGCCGGGCGTCAGCGCTCGATATAGGCGATGATGTTGAGGTCGATCTGATCGGCCACGAAGCCGGGAAACCCATTGGCGCCGAAAGCCGACCGGCTGATCGATCCCAAAAGCTGCACGATGAGGCGGGACCGGTCTGTGCGCGTGGTGCCTTGCTGGCGGTATAGCCCGGCTGTCAGTGTCACCGGGCGCGTGACGCCGCGAATGGTCAGGTCCCCGGTGATTTGCGCGCCACGTAAGCTGCCTTCGATGCGGGTTGATGTGAATTTGATCGTCGGGTGATCGGCCGTGTTCAGGATTTTGGAGCCTTTCATGGTCGATGTCATGAAAAGCGCGCCGGCCTGGGCCTGAGCCGCGTTCAGCGTCACATTCACCTGACTGCCTGCGATGTTGTCCAGATCAAGCTGCATCACGGCATCCTTGACCGGCATTTGGCCTTGGCGGGGGCTGCCTTGAAACTGATAGGTGAACCCCACCACGGATTGAGCCAGATCGAGCCTGTAAGTGTCAGGTGCGGCAGCGGCAGGGGGCGCGATCAGCCAGACCAGCGCCAGCAAGGATTGGATCAGATATCTCATGGTGTTGTTGTAGATGTCTTTGGTCGATTGACCATTCACAATCTCTCACCCGGTTGCGAGCGTGGCCTCGGAGGTGGGCGACAGCGCCCATTGCCCGGGTCGCCCGCGCAGGTGCCATGTTTTGGGTGGGACGGTGCGGGCGCGCAGGCGTGACAGGTGCCAGGCGCGGCTCTCTGAACCGTGGGCCTGATCCATGTGCCAGCGCGTCTCAATGCCCTGAGCCCCCCCCTTACCGGGCGTCAGAAGCAGGGCAAGGGGGGTGCAGTGGCCTTCTTGCGCGCCCGTTTCCGCCGCCAGATGCAGCCGCCGCACCGGGGTCATGGCCGGGGGGTCCGGCATTTCGGCCACCACGAGGGGCACCGCGCCGCTGCGCAACACCTCCTCCAGCGTCCAGAGCGTGTCTTCCTGTCTGCGCGCGCTGATAAAGGTGAAGCGCCCCGGATCGGCCAGCGCCAGCATGCCTTCGGGGTTCACTGTCTCCGGCTGCCAGGTGGGCGTGATCCAGAACACCGGCCCTTTGAGCGCGCCTGCCACCATCAGGGCAAGAAGCCAGCGCGCATTGCCGCACACCTCATGGGCGCGGGACAGGGGCAGGGTGATGCCGTCTATCACCGTCAATTCGGGGCCGGGTCGATGGGTGTGGCGCGACAGAAGCTGTGTATGGGCAAGGGCATTCATCAGATGACGGTACAATGTTCACTAAATGTTCTCAACTCAAAATATCACGGAGCTAAGGCGAGGCAGACCGTCAAGGCCGAAGAGCGGCCCTATACCACGCCCCGCAAACGCGCTAAAACAAACCAAAATCAAAGGACCCCCCGACATGCAAAGAAATCCCCTTGGCCGCACTGGTATTGAGGTGAGCGCGCTGTGTCTTGGCTCCATGACATGGGGCACGCAGAACACGGAAGACGAAGGTCACGCACAGATCGACATGGCGCTCGACCATGGCATTGATTTTCTGGACACAGCAGAGATGTACCCGGTGAACCCCATCCGGCCTGAAACCACTGGTTTGACAGAGACAATTGTGGGTAGCTGGTTTGCCAAAACGGGCCGCCGCAATGATGTGATTCTGGCCACAAAACATTCCGGCGCGGGCTTCAAAGGTGCCCGTGACGGGGCGGCTATTTCGGCCAAGACGATCCCGGAGGCGGTGGAAGGATCGCTCAAGCGGCTGCAGACGGATGTGATCGACCTCTACCAATTCCACTGGCCCAATCGCGGCAGTTACATGTTCCGGCAGAACTGGGGCTATGACCCGTCAGGCCAGAACCGTGAAGAGACCATGGCCCATATGGAAGAGGCGCTGGAAGCGCTTCAGCGCGAGGTCGAAAAGGGCCGTATCCGCGCCTTCGGCCTGTCCAACGAAAGCGCATGGGGCACGGCGCAATGGCTGCGCATCGCGGAAGAAAAGGGCGGGCCGCGCGTGGCGTCGATGCAGAACGAATATTCCTTGATGTGCCGGCTCTATGACACCGACATGGCAGAACTTTCGGTGAATGAAGATGTGGGTCTTTTGTCCTTTTCGCCACTGGCCGCGGGGTTCCTGACGGGCAAATACCAGAACGGGCAGATCCCTGCGGGCTCGCGCATGGATATCAATGGCGATCTGGGCGGGCGGCGCACGGATCGGGCTTATGCTGCGGTGGATGCCTATCTGGCCGTGGCGCAAAAACACGGGCTTGATCCCACGCAGATGGCGCTGGCGTGGTGCCTGACGCGACCCTTCATGTGTTCGGCGATTTTTGGGGCGACGACCGAGGCGCAGTTGCAGACGGCCATTGGGGCGGCGGAGGTGACTCTGTCGGATGAGGTGCTGGATGATCTGGCTGCGGTGCACCGGGCGCATCCGATGCCGTATTGAGGGCGTAAAGCGCTCCCTCCCGGTGCGGAATCAAGGGCTTTAGCCCGCCGCACCTTCGCCTGGCCCCACCCAGGGCCTGGCGAAATGGCAATTGCAGTGCGTCGCTCGTATGGAGTCCGGAAACCCTGGGATAAAGCGCTGCTGTTCAAAGGCTTGGATCGCCAGACCGGGGCCTGACGAAGGCGCTCTGTCGTGCTTAATCTCCAGGCCCGGGGCAAAAACCACACCCCATCCGCCCGCGCCGCTTGCCCCAAAGACACCACCCCGCTACAGGTGAACCCAGCAGCAACGGGGCAGGCATATGCGCATTCTCATCACCAATGACGACGGCATCGACGCACCAGGCCTTGAGGTCATGCATGAGATCGCCACGGCCCTTGCAGGCGACGGCGGAGAGGTCTGGACGGTCGCCCCCGCCTTTGAACAATCCGGCGTGGGGCACTGTATTTCCTTCACTCACCCTCTGCTGATCTCTGAGATCAGTGAACGGCGCTTTGCCGCCCAAGGGTCGCCTGCCGATTGTGTACTGGCGGCCTTTCACAAAGTGATGGTCGACCACCTGCCCAATCTGGTGCTCTCTGGTGTAAATCGCGGCAATAACTCGGCTGAGAACGCCATGTATTCGGGTACCATCGGCGCCGCGATGGAGGCCGCCCTGCAAGGCGTGCCCGCCATCGCGCTGAGCCAATATTATGGCCCCCGCAATGTACAACTGGACGACAAGTTCGAAGCAGCGCGCGCCCATGGCCTCAACTGCGTGAAAGCCATCCTCGACAAAGCGCCCTGGGATGACAAGGGCGGCTACCGGATGTTCTACAATGTCAATTTCCCGCCCGTGCCTGCGGCGGATGTTAGGGGCATGCGCGCGGTCCGGCAGGGCTATCGCGGCGATGGGCGCTTTGGCATGAAACCTGCGGACGCGCCGTCAGGGCGCAGCTTCATGTGGATCACCGGGGCCAATCAACAGGATCCTTCTGGTGACGACACTGATGCCACGGCCAATCTGGAGGGCTACATTTCTGTCACTCCCATGCGCGCCGACCTGACGGCCAATGACGCGCTGGAGGCGGCGAAGGCGATTGAATGACGGATGCCAGCGCCGATATCGCGGAACGCAAGATGCAGTTTCTATTCGCGCTGCGCTCACGCGGGGTGACGGACGATCGCGTGTTGGCGGCAATGGAAAAAATCGACCGGGGCCTTTTCGTGCGAGGTCATTTCGCGGCGCGCGCCTATGAGGATATGCCGCTGCCCATCGGCTGTGGGCAGACCATTTCGCAGCCCTCTGTCGTGGGGCTGATGACACAGGCTCTGCGCCTGACGGGGCGCGAAAAGGTGCTGGAGGTGGGCACGGGCTCTGGCTATCAGGCCGCCATCCTCAGCCAGTTGGCGCGCCGGGTCTATTCCGTGGACCGCCACAAACGCCTTGTCGCCGAAGCCGGCGCGATTTTTCGTGACCTGGATCTGACCAATATCACGGCTGTGACCGCCGATGGCAGCTTTGGTTTGCCCGATCAGGCCCCCTTCGACCGCATCCTTGTGACGGCGGCTGCAGAGGACGCGCCGGGCCCGCTCTTGGCGCAGATGAAAATCGGGGGTATTATGGTATTGCCGGTTGGGCAATCTGACGCCGTGCAAAGCCTCATTCGCGTGACGCGGACCGACGCTGGGTACGAGTATGATGAACTTATTCCGGTGCGATTTGTCCCTTTGTTGGGCGGGCTGGGCCGGGATGGCTAAGCGCCCTAATAGGGATAGGCAAGATAAATGGCCTCCGGATATCGGAAAGAGAGGCCGGGACAATGAGGACCTGATCGAGATGAGTTTTCGCGCCACAAAATGCGCCCTGTTGATTGGTACGGGTTTGGGTATAGCGGCCTGTTCGGGCCCTCTGGATTTCGACATGCGCGGTGGGTTTGGCAATGCCCCCTCCACGGCGGAGGCAGCGCGGGCTGCATCCGAGACCGCTAACAGACCGGTGCCAGACGCGCGCGGCGTGATTTCCTACCCCAACTATCAGGTGGCCGTGGCCCGGCGTGGGGATACGATTGATACTGTGGCCTCCCGCGTTGGCGCTGATCTGGGTCAGCTTGCGCGGTTCAACGGATTGCAGCCCGGCGATGCCCTGCGCGAAGGGGAGATCGTGGCGCTGCAATCGCGGGTGACAGAACCCTCCGGCGGCCCGATCAGACCGGGGGCAGTCGATATCACCACACTGGCCGGATCCGCGATTGATGCGGCGGACAGCTCAAGCGGCAATGTGACGACCTCGACACTGGAACCTGCCCCGCAAGGCCAGCCGCGTGGCGTGTCGGGGGTGGAGCCCGTGCGCCACCGGGTGGAACGGGGGGAGACAGCATTCTCCATCTCGCGCCTCTATCAGGTGTCGGTGGCAAGCCTGGCTGACTGGAACGGCTTGGGCAGTGATTTTGCCGTGCGCGAAGGCCAGCAATTGCTGATCCCGGTGGCGGTGGCGGAACCGCGGACGGCGCAAGCCGATGATGTGTCCTTGCCTGGGCAGGGCTCTGAGACGCCGCAACCGCCCAGCGCATCAACGCCGTTGCCCGAGGAAGACACTCAAGCAGCCTCTGAGCCCGTGGAGACCGTGGCGGCGCCCGATCTTAGCTCACAACAGCCCGCCACCAGCAACGCACGCATGATCCTGCCGGTGGATGGCGCGATTGTGCGGGAATATTCTGCCGGTCGCAGCGATGGCATTTCGATTTCCGGCAGCCCGGGCGGATCGGTTAAGGCTGCGGCCTCCGGCACGGTGGCGGCGATCACGGAAGACACCAATGGCGTGCCGATCATCGTGGTCAAACATGATGGCAACCTGCTGACGGTTTATTCCAACATCGACAATGTGGCGGTGCGCAAAGGTCAATCTGTCAATCGCGGTGCGAAACTGGCGGAGATCCGGTCAGATGGCAGCTCGGCGGTGAATTTCGAGGTGCGTGAGGGCTTCGATAGCGTCGATCCTGGACCTTATCTCAACTAAGCGGGGGGCCAGCCCCCCAACGTCGAAACCCAAGTGTTTCGACGCCCCCCGGGATATTTATGGCAAGAAGAAAGGCAGGCGCGACCTCAGCCTTTCTTCTTGCCGAAAATATCCCCGCCGGAGGCATTGAATCTTTTATAGCGTTTCGCGTTTTTATTGAATCACCTCAGCGTGCTGAAATCGAAAATTTCAACGCGATAGGTGATGCATCGTGTTTCAAGTTAAACGCGAAACGCTTTAGATGGCGACACCGCGACGACCTGCGAGATCGGTGAAATACTGCCAGGCCACGCGGCCGGAGCGCGATCCTCGGGTGGCCTGCCACTCGATGGCCTCAGACCGCAGAGTTTCATCGTCAATTTCCACCCCGTAGGCATCGCAGTAGCCACGGATCATTGTGAGATAGCTGTCTTGATCACACGGGTGGAAGCCCAACCAGAGGCCGAAGCGGTCCGACAGGGACACTTTTTCTTCGACCGCCTCTGAGGGGTTAATCGAAGAGCTGCGTTCATTTTCGATCATGTCGCGGGGCATCAGGTGGCGGCGGTTGGAGGTGGCGTAGAAGACCACATTCTCGGGCCGCCCTTCGATGCCGCCATCCAGCACCGCCTTCAGCGATTTGTAGTGCTGGTCATCATGGGAAAAGCTGAGATCGTCACAAAAGAGGATGAAGCGTTCGTTGGTGGCGCGCAGCAGGTTTAGCAGGCGACCGACCGAGGTGAGGTCTTCGCGCTGCAACTCCACGATCTTGAGGGAATGACCGTCCTCCAGCACCGCCGCGTGCACGGCTTTCACGAGAGAGGATTTGCCCATTCCGCGTGACCCCCAAAGCAGCGCGTTGTTGGCAGGCAGGCCGCGGGCGAATTGCGTGGTGTTGGTCAGAAGTGTGTCTCGGGCGCGGTTGATGCCCACGAGCAGGCTCATATCGACGCGGTTCACGTCTTGAACAGGGGCCAGTTGATCGGGATCGACCTGCCAGACGAACGCATCGGCGGCGGCGAAATCGGGGGCACCCGATGGGGCGGGGCTCATCCGTTCGAGGGCATCCGCGATCCGCTCCAGCGGGTCACTCACGATTTGGTCTCGTTGGATTGATCTTCGAGCGCCTCATCGGCGAATTCTTCGTCCATAGGATCTATATCGTCATCATCTTCAAACCACGTGCCGTCTGCGCGCATCCGCGCTTCTCGCGCTTTTTCGACGCGGCGCACAAGGAAGATCGACACCTCATAAAGCCCGTAGACCACGGTGAAGAGGATCATCTGCGTGATGACATCCGGAGGCGTGACGAGTGCGGCCAGGATCAGAATGCCGACCATCGCGTATTTGCGCACGCCACCCAGGCCCACCGCGCTGACAAGCCCGGCTTTGCCCATCAGAGTCAACAGCACGGGCAGTTGGAAACATATGCCAAAGGCCATGATGAATTTCAGCGTGATGTCGAGCGATTCATTCACCTTGCCAAAGAAGGTGATGCGGATGCCGTCCTCCGTCTCTGGGACGATGGCGGCAAAGTTATCCGGCACCACGGGCAAGGTCTCATCCGCGACGACCTCAGGCGCGGAAATAACCGAGGTCATGAGGTTGGCGAAGATCGAACTGACATCGGCAAAGCCGAGGAAAAACGCCATCGCGAGCGGTGTCACCACGAAATGGGCAAAGGCCGCGCCGAGGAAGAACATGATGGGCGAGGCGATGATAAAGGGCAAAAACGCCTGCTTTTCATTGCGATAGAGCCCCGGTGCAATAAACCGCCACATTTGGTGGGCGATGACCGGGAAGGCCAGCATGAAACCGAACACCATCGAGATGCGGAACAGGGTAAAGAGGTATTCCTGTGGCGACGTATACTGCATCGTTGGCGATGGGTCGCCCAGTTGGCGAAGGGTTTCTTCAATGGGGGCCAGCAGGAATTGCAGAATGGGCTCGGCGGCCGTGAACGCCAGCACGATACCGACGATAAACGCGATGACTGAACGGATGAGGCGTGTGCGCAGTTCCGCGAGATGTTCGATCAAGGGGGCAGAGCTGTCCTCGACCTCGTCTTCGGTGTTCTGATCGGTTGCGTCGCTCATGATTTGGACGCCGTTTTCTTTTTCGCAGCCGGTTTCGCGACGGCTTTCTTAGGGGCGGCTTTCGACTTGGCAGCCGTCTTTGTAGCGGGCTTGGCGGCCGGTTTTTTCGCAGCGGGTTTCTTGGCAGGTTTTTTCGCAGGTTTTGGTTCTGCTTTCTCTGCCGCTTCTGCCGCCTCGCTGGCCATGCGCTCCTCGGCGACTTCGGCACCGCGTTTGGAAATCTTATCGGCCATTTCCTGACGCTCAGGCGTCATTTCCGCGCGTTTGGGCACGTTCTTGGGCCCTGCCATGGTCTGAGCGGTGAAGCTTTCGGTTGTTTTCTTAACCTCGTTCATCGCTGTATTCAGCGGATTGGACGCGGCATCAAAGGATCGTTTCACATCGCTGACGCCTGCATCATCGGCGGCGTCATTCATCGCTTTGGAAAAGTCGCGCGCCATGCGTTTGGCTTTGCCGACGAAGTTGCCGACAGTCCGGAACATGCCCGGAAGGTCTTTCGGCCCCACGACGATCAGCGCCACGATGCCGATGACCATCAGCTCGGTCCAGCCAAGGTCAAACATGGGCGGGCTCAGGCCTTATCTTTTTCCTGCTCGGGGGTCACGTCCCGTGCGGCGTCTGAAGCGTCTGCGGCCTCTGCGTTGGCGGCGTCTTCGATTTCTTTGTTGCCGTCAGACACACCCTTTTTGAACGATGTGATGCCTTTGCCCACTTCGCCCATCAGCGATGAGATCTTGCCACGGCCAAAGAGCACGAGCACGACCACCGCAATAAGAAGAATGCCCGGAAGGCCAATATTGTTCAGCATGCGTTTTCTCCCATTCGTGGGGCGTCTCTGGTGGTGCCCCTTAGAATTTCCTTAAACGTATCTAAGGCGTCCGGGACGGATGTGGAAGGAGGAAAGCGGGGTAGGGTGGGATTTTTGGGGAAAAAGGTTAGTGGTAGAAGACGATCTTTGGCGCGGCGGGGGATTGCTGCAGAGCTGAGCCGCGCTTCGTCAGGCCCCGGTTTGGCGATCCAAACCTGTGAACAGCAGCGCATTATCCCTTGGTTCCCGGACTACTTTCGAGCGACGCTCTGCAATTGCCAATTCGCCAGGCCCTGGGTGGGGCCTGACGAAGCGCGGCGGCCTACGGCCTTGATTCCGCGCGGGGTACTTCGCGGGCACCAATGAGGACTGAAGCGAAACCAATCACCAAAACGGCCACGCAAATCACCAGCAATTGCTCATACTTATGCCCCTCGGGCAGCAGTGCCGACCAAATCACGCCGTCCCGCGCGAAATAGGCCCATGCCCCCATCATTGCGGCACCAAACGCGCCCAGATAGGACCAGACAGGCAGTTTGCGCCCCATGAAGAGCCCGACAATCAGCACAGGCGTCAGGAACATGCTGGCCGTGCCGCTAACTGCGACCGCATCAAAGAGCGTCTGATTTCCCCACAGCGTCAACCCGGTTCCGGCCACCATGAAAGCCACCATCGCCAGCCGCCCGCCTGTCAACGTCCGCGCGGTAAGCTGCCATTCATCCACAACCAGCCGCGCGGCACTCGCCAACGCGCTGTCCAGAGTGCTGAGCGCGGAGATCAGCAGCGACACAAGCAGCGCCACGAAAATCCAGGCCGGGAACATTTGCGCCCATGTGCCGAGCAATTGGGTTTCATACGCGGCCCCGATCAAGGCCGCCTGAATGCCGAAGAAGCCGAACGCGATGATGCAAAGGCTAGACAGCCAGAACGCGTGGAGAAATGCGGCGCGGGTGGTGCGGCGGTCGGCCAGAAACCCGCGATCCATCATCACGGGGTCATGGGCGGGGTAGGAAAAGACCTGCAGGACGGCCACTAGAAAAAGCACCTGACCGTTCCATGCCCCAGACGCCCCCTCTGCCGTCAGGACCGCGCCGATATCGAAACCGGGGCTTGCAATCAAGGCGATGAAGGCGGCGGCAAAGACCACCAAAAAAACCAACATTTGCAGTACATCCGTACGCAGCGCAGCGCTCAACCCGCCCCATGCGGAATAGGCGAGGCCGAGCACTGCAACAATCAGGATTGAGGCCTCTTTCGCCAAACCCACATCCGGTAGCGCGGCAGCGAAGATCAGACCGACGACGAGCAGATTGGCAAACACCTCAGACAGAAGGCGCAGGGCGATGACGACGTTGTAGGTGATCCGCCCTGTGCGCCCGAAAGCATCGCCCAGCCAATCCTGCACGGATCCGGCCCCGCCCGCGCGCAGCTTATCGACGATCATTGCCCCTGTCAGAAAGGATCCGTAATAGGCCGCGTAAGCCAGAACGCCCCAGATGCCGTAATAGTAGCCAAGAATGGCGGAGTTCATCAGCGAACGGGCGAAAATCCACGTGGTAACCTGGCTCAGCACCAAAACCCAAAGGCTCGGCGCGTCGCCCGCTGCGCTGCGACCGCCAAAAAAGCCATCTACGGTGGCCCGACGGGGGGCAACAGCTAGGCTCGCCAACACGATCAGGGCGAAAATGACAATAATGGCAGTGGCTTGCATGGGCGTCCTCGGTCTTTTGATTGCCGAGGCGTTAAAGGGCGCAAAGCATCTGGGGGCCAGTGAAAACTGCGATGGTCCCGCAATCGTGATTGCACGTTAGCCCCCGCACCAGCCCGTCACGCGTGTCAGAATACGGGTGCAGGCCTGAACGGCGGTTTCTTCGGGCCAAAGTCCCAGCGACCCATGGGCCTGTTCCATGCTTTCAATCAGCTCAAACGCGGGGTCCTTGGCGGCCATGTCGCGGATCGGTTGAATGGGCATGCGGTCATCATTGGGGTTGTGGAGGGCAAAGACCCGCAGGCGGCCGGGTTCAAAAAGGGCGGGCCACGCGCAGGTGCCGGAATAGGACAGCACACCCACGGGGCTCAGACGGTCAAGCCCCAGATGCGGCGCGGCCAAGGCCACGTTGAACGCCAAGCCCGCACCCATGCTTGCCCCGGCCAGAACAACCTGTCCTGACAGGCCAATATCTGCGCCTTCTTCGGCCACGAAATTCAGCAATGCACAAATGTCTTCCGTCGCCGCCGTCGCGGGAAAGGTCGACAGGCTTGGATCAGCAACAGGGGCGCGCTTGGCCTCAAGACGCCCCAACCCTTCAATCGCCGCGTTGGGCAGATCGGCCCGTTTGGCCCCCACGCGCACCTTGGGCGCGGCCAACGCCACGCCCTTGCGTGTCAAAATATCGGCCAGGCGCTGCGGCCCCTTGGGATTGATGGCGCGATCCGTCATGATATCGGCCCCGAGCCAAACCAGAAGCGGGGCAGGGCGCCCGCGCACCTGGGGCACGAACAGATCCGTCATGAGCGACACCATCTGTCCGCCCAATGGCTTTTCAGCATAGACAAGCCCGCTTGTGTGATGCGTGCCTGTGTCTTGGTCCAGGTTGGTCTGCGTCATCTTCGGTCAGGATCACATAGTGGAATTGGTGGCCCCGCCATCCAGCAGGATGTTTTGGCCTACGATGAAGCCCGCATGTTTTGAGCACAAAAATGCGCAGGCTGCACCAAACTCCTCACGCGTGCCGTAACGACCCGCCGGTATGGTCGCGGCGCGCTGGGCCTGCGCTTCTTCCATTGTGATGCCTTGCGCATTGACCACGCCGGTATCCAGCGCCACGGCCCGGTCGGTGGCATGAATGCCCGGCTGCAAGTTGTTGATGATGACACCCTTGCCCGCCACTTGACGCGACGTGCCCGCCACATAGCCCGTGAGCCCCGCCCGCGCGGAATTCGACAGACCCAAAACGGGGACGGGCGCTTTGACCGATACAGAGGTGATGTTGACCACACGGCCCCAGCCGCGATCCATCATCCCCGGTAGTGTTGCCTTCATCAACGCGATGGGCGTCAGCATGTTGGCATCAAGCGCTGCAATAAAATCGTCGCGGTCCCAATCATGCCACATGCCGGGCGGTGGGCCGCCCGCGTTGTTCACAAGGATGTCGATCTCGCCCGCGGCCTCCAGCAATTTGGTTTGACCGGCCTCAGACGTGACATCGGTGGCCACCGTGGTGACAGAGACGCCATGTGCCGCGCGAATGGCCTCGGCAGAGGCCTCCAGCGCGTCTGATCCCCGCGCATTCATCACCAGATCGACGCCCGCTTCGGCCAAAGCCTCCGCACAGCCGAGACCCAAACCTTTGGACGACGCGCAAACCAGCGCGCGTTTACCCTTTATTCCCAAATCCATGCGACACTTCCTTTCAAAGCAGCACTTTCCAGAACGGATTGCGCAGATTCTATGCCCAGACACGTCCCAAGACGTGCCCCGATGCGAGTTTGTGATCAGTTTTGGGGCTTTTGGCAATGGGAACGGGGCTGACTTTCTTCTTCGTATCGGTCATGGTGACGCCGCTGTCAGCAGAAGAAATGCCGGTAAATTGGCAGCGATTTGACCACAAACTGCCACAAATCCAATCTAAGTGAGGATGAAAGGCGCAAAGCCACGTTGAATAAGTAGATTGAGTGCAAGAGCAAACCATGACCGAACCGTCAAACACATCCTCTCAGAACACCGACAAGCACGCCTTGAGCGCGCAAAGCCCGGCGGACATGTCGCCTGAGGATATTTTGAACTCTGCTCAGAAACCGGTCCACGCGATTCCGGTGTTCAGCGCGGCGGATATTGAGGTGGTCAATGGCGCCAATATGGGGGATCCGCTGTCCTTCGCGGCGGAGCTTGATCTGGATGATACCTATGAACTGCACCCCGGTGCCCTGACCCAACGCCTATCTGTTGAAACCCGCGATGATGGTGGGTTGGTGGTGGGCGCGGATAGCCAAGTGGGCAACCCGGGCAACGCATTGCACCTGGATTGCTGTCTGACACTGATGGCCGTAACGGGCCAAACCACCGAAATGATCGTGCTGGTAGAAGTCGACAATGCAGGCAACGCCGCGGGCGTATTCGGCCTGCCTTTGGCGCATATGCAATCCAAGACGGGCTATGTCCTGGTGGGCATTGATCGCGAACGGGCACGGCGCAAATTTGCCGAAGTGGCCTGCGTTTCATTTTCACGTGGGACGCGGATCACCATGGCCTCGGGCATTCAAAAACCCATTGAAGAGCTGAGTGTCGGCGACAAGGTTCTGACCCGCGATGACGGCCCGCAAGCGATCCGCTGGATCGGCCATTCTACGGTGCGCGCTGTGGGTGATTTCGCGCCCATCCGTATCAAGGCGGGCACGCTGCACAATGAAAATGACCTGATCGTCAGCCCCGATCACCGCCTCTTTATATATCAGCGGTTCGACGCGCTGGGCGCTGGCCGCAAAGAGGTGTTGGTACGCGCCCGTCATCTGGTGAATGGCGACACGGTACAACGTCAGATGGGCGGTTTCGTGGAATACTACCAACTGCTGTTTGATCGCCACCACATCATCTTCGCTGAAGGCATCTCTGCTGAGACATTCCTCGTTGATGCGCGCACCCGTGATGCCCTGCCGCGTGAGATGAAAGAGGCGCTGTCCAAGACCTTGCCAGAACATCAAAGCCGACGTCATCTGGATTATGAGGTGAATGAGGCGCTGTTGGATCACCCCGATGCTGCAGAATTGCTGCGGCGCGCGTCTTCGCGCTGAACCCGAATTGGCCGTGACACCGCGCTGCGTCTTGCACGACCCCGCGATGGATGTGGCCTTTTGCTTGCCCCTCTCCGGTTGTCCGTGATAATTTCTGCGCGCAGTGACGCATGCTAACGACGCGGACCCGCCATGGCGCAAATGACCCAATTGATCGCATCCCGGTTTGGCCCTTTATGCCGCAATATCGCGGTCTCCCTGATCGCGGGGGTCTGCCGTTGGCGCAGCTTCGAAGAGGTCAATAAACGCGTCAAAGCGCGCTCCATTGCGTCTCAGGCCATGATTACGGGCGGCGTGATGGCAGCGTTGTTCGGGGCCAGCCTCGTGGCGGGGTATTTCGGATGGATTGGCCTGCTGGTTTTCTGGATGGCTGTGATCATTTTGGTGAATTGAATCCGATGCTGCTGCGGTTTTGGGCAAAAGCGCCAAAAAACTGTGCACAAAACCGCCAAGTCCGGGCTGACCCGCAACTTTGTCCTAAATTTTAATCCGTTCCTTCAGAGGGTGCGTAACCCCCTTCACTAACGTCGTTTCGACCACGCGGCCCTGCCGGGCGGCCTGACGAAACACAGTGAATACGTAAACGTTTAAACCAAAAAAGGAGCAGAATATGGAAACGCTTGTTGGTGTCTTGTCTTTCGGTACGTTGGGTTTCTTTGTCGTAGCCGCCTATCTGGGCGCCCGCTCGACAGAGAAAATGCGCCAAAGCGGCGGGCCCAAATCCTCATTGTCCCGTGACGGCATGCGGGAACGGATGGCCGCACGTCGCGCCGCGCCCGCCAAGGAAACCATCGTTCAGTAAAAAGAACCCGCCGGGCCAATGGGCCCGGCGTATGTCCTTTGCGCTAGCCTTTGACGCAGTCCACGCAAAGTCGGGCAGAGGGATTAAGCTGCAATCGCCCTGTTGCGATCTGCTCTCCGCACACGTCGCAAAATCCGAATTCACCTTCGTCCATCCGTGCCAGGGCGGCCAAAAGACGCGTGCGCTCAGCCCCTCTCCGAGCGCCTGTTGCCTTGGCCATGGCCTGATTTTGCAACGCGTCCATGCGGCTGAGCCGCCCGACAGCCTGCTGGTCCAACGTCACCGTTGACTGGCCTGACCCGCCTAACACGTCCTCGATGTCCAGTTCCGCCAGACGGGCCACAATCAAACTGCGGAAATGTATGAGGTCGGTGTCATTCATTTTGGTGATCTCTTGCATAAGGGCTTTGCATTTCAAATCATGTGCCTATCTGCTATACATCCACCGTTACGGCAGGAGACTATCATGGCACAGTCGCGCACAAAACTCACCGAGCTTGACCCGGTTTGGGAACAAATCAAGTGTGAAGCTCAGGACACGCTGACCGATGAGCCGCTTCTGGGCGGTGTGGTGCATTCGTCCATTCTGCACCACCGGTCGCTCGAATCGGCGCTGGCTTACCGCGTGTCGATGAAGCTGACGTCCAATGAGCTGTCGGAACAGATCCTGCGTGAAATCTGCGACATGGCCTACCGCGAAGACCCGGATGTCGGGATATCATCGCGTGCGGATATCGTGGCGGTGTATGACCGCGACCCGGCCTGTGACCGTTACATCCTGCCGCTTTTGTACTTCAAAGGCTTCCAGGCCATTCAAGCCTATCGCGTGGGCCATTGGTTGTGGAAAAACGGGCGCCGTGACATGGCGCGGTTCCTTCAGATGCGATCCTCGGAAGTGTTTGGCGTGGATATTCATCCGGCGGCACGCATTGGAAAAGGCATTATGATCGACCATGCCCATTCCATCGTGATCGGGGAAACGGCTGTGGTGGGCGATAACGTCTCTATGCTGCATTCCGTCACGCTGGGCGGGACTGGTAAGGAAGAAGAAGACCGTCATCCCAAGATTGGCGATGGCGTTCTGATTGGCGCAGGCGCCAAAGTGCTCGGCAATATCAAGGTGGGGTCCTGTAGCCGGATCGCGGCGGGGTCTGTCGTGTTGCAAGAGGTGCCACCCTGCAAAACCGTAGCCGGTGTGCCCGCGCGCATTGTGGGCGAGGCAGGTTGCGAGCACCCCTCTGTCGCGATGGATCAGCTACTGGGCGTGCGCTAAAATCGATGCACGCCTAGGGGCACGATGAACGGCCCCGGTCAGGGCCGCTCAACGACCATAAATCAATCAAGGAACCTGTTGAACCCGGTGCGCCGTGCGGTTGTTCCGCTGCTCTGCGCGGTGGTCGTGCTGGCGCGCGTGGTTGTATTGCTGGCACGGGTCGCGCTTGCGCTTGCGCGGGTTGTTGTGGATGCGGTTGCGCGGCTTTGCGGCCCGACCGTGGGTGTGACACCCCGTTGCAGCCCGCTTTGCGTGCCGACGGTCCGGACAGACCGGCCTTCCGCGCGGGCGCGTTTATAAGCGAAAACCTGTTCGCGATCCGTCCAGTCATAGCGCGTGTCATTTGCCGCGATATCCCAGAACAGCGTACCGGCCTGCCGCCATGGATCCAGAACGATCGCGCGGTACATTGGATCGCCGCGGCGGCCCAGCATCGTGGTGGAATGTTCCAGCCGCAGATTGTTGTGGTTGGCAATCGCGCGGTGGATTTGCAGCGTCTGGAAGCGTTCGCGCATCAGGCGCGCGTCAATGTCGTGGGCCCAGTGCCAGCACAGGCCACGCGGCGCGAGGCCCATATTGACCTTGGTGTTGTGGGCCAGCGCCGATCCTGTGATCTGATATTCGATCTTGAGCTGATCCACATAGGTATAAATCACGCGAGCGGCGCGCGCGGCTTCATAGGGGCTGACATCCGGCCCAAGGCTGATGAATGCCTGGGTCAGCTCTGCGATTTCATTGGCCCAACGCTGGGCCGAGGCGTTGTAGAACGCCTGATCGAAGCGCACCCGCGAAGGCGTAGAGGCCGGGGCCGTCGTAGACCGTGTAGACACCCGAGGGCTGGTTTTTTGCAGGCCAGACGACCGTTCAGCCAAAGCAACGCCCGGTGTGGCGGTGGCGGCGGCCAATCCTATCGTGAATGCGCGACGTGAAATCATGGACATACTCCCCAGTACTGCTCGCCCCATAGGTAAGGAGCGCAGGGATTCGAGTCGATTGCTGCACCGCAAAAAGGCGGCAAGCGTGGCCTTCGCACATCAGTTTTGGCCTCACAAAACGGTGAGGTCGGGCGTATCGTCAGCCGTGAGCCTACATCAGGCCAGCATAGCCATCGGATTTTCCAAGTTATCCACAATGTGCTTGAGGAATTCCGCACCCAATGCCCCGTCAATCACCCGGTGATCGACCGACATGGTGACCGACATGACCGTGGCGACGGTTAATCCACCGTCTGCACCGACAACTGGTTTCTTGACGCCCGCGCCGACAGCGAGGATGCCGCCATGGGGCGGGTTGATCACGGCGTCGAAATTGTCGATGCCGAACATGCCAAGATTGGAGATGGCGAAACTGCCCCCCTGATATTCATGGGGGGCCAGTTTGCGGTCACGGGCGCGGGCGGCGAGGTCTTTCATTTCCTTGGACAGCTGCGACAGCGATTTGGCTTCGGCGTCCCGCAGGACAGGTGTGAAGAGCCCGCCTTCGATGGCCACGGCCACCGCCACATCAGAGGGCTTGAGTTTCAACACGCGATCACCCGCCCAGACGGCATTGCAATCGGGCACGGCCTGAAGCGCCAGGGCGCAGGCTTTGATGATGAAGTCATTTACGCTGAGCTTGACGCCGCGGGGCTCCAATTGCGTATTGATGTCACCGCGGAATTTCAAAAGCGCATCCAGTTGGATGTCGCGGCGCAGATAGAAATGCGGGATGGTTTGCTTGGCTTCTGTCAGGCGCGCGGCGATGGTCTTGCGCATGCCGTCGAGCGAAACCTCTTCAAATTCGCGATCCTGATACATGGCCAGAACCGTATCCGTCGCGGGTCCGCTTTGTGCAGGAGCGGCGCTCTGGGATTGCGGGGCTGCGGCCGGTTGGGTTTCTTGGCTCTCTCGCGGGCGGGCCTCGGCTGTTTCCACGTCTGCCTTCACGATGCGGCCATGGGGGCCGGAGCCGGAGATTTGACTGAGGTCCAGCCCTTTTTGGGCCGCGATGCGGCGGGCGAGGGGGGAGGCGAAGATGCGCTCGCTACCGCTCGCTTTGTCTGCTGGTGGCGCGGCTGACGCCGCAGGCGCTTCGGCTGTGGTTTCGGCTGTAGTTTCGGTGGCCGCTGGCGCGGTGGGTTCTGGTGGCGCCGCTGGCGCGGCGGGGGCAGTGGCGATGTCGTCTGCGCTTTCGCCTTCTTCGAGAAGCATGGCGATGGGAGTGTTGACCTTGACCGCCTCAGTTCCTTCGGCCACGAGGATCTGGCCGATAATGCCTTCATCGACGGCCTCGAACTCCATCGTCGCTTTGTCGGTTTCAATTTCGGCCAGCAGGTCACCGGAGGCCACTTCGTCGCCTTCCTTCACGAGCCATTTGGCGAGCGTGCCTTCCTCCATCGTCGGCGACAGGGCGGGCATGAGAATTTCGATAGCCATCTTGCTGTCTCCTTAGCGGTAGGTGACCTGGTGCACCGCGTCCAACACCTCTTTCGTTGAGGTGAGCGCCAGTTTTTCCAAGTTCGCGGCATAGGGCATCGGTACGTCCTTGCCAGTGCAGTTGATCACGGGCGCGTCCAGGTAGTCGAAGGCACGTTGCATCAGCGTGGCGGAGATGTGGTTGCCGATTGAGGCCACGGGCCAACCTTCTTCCACGGTAACGCAGCGGTTGGTTTTCATGACCGAAGTGATCACCGTGTCATAGTCGATGGGGCGCAGGGTGCGCAGGTCGATGACTTCCGCCGAGATGCCGTCAGACGCCAGCGCCTCTGCCGCTTCAAGCGCGTAGGTCATGCCGATGCCGAAGCTGACGATGGTGACATCCGTGCCTTCACGGGCCACGCGGGCTTTGCCGAACGGGATGGTGAAATCATCCATCACGGGCACCTCAAAGGATTTGCCGTAGAGGATTTCATTTTCCAGAAAGATCACCGGGTTGGGATCGCGGATGGC
>JBCCAJ010000405.1:0-3119 GCA_039814845.1 Pseudomonadota bacterium
GTCATCGGGCGTGGGATCGGGACGCCCTGCGTGGTAGGGGCTTCCGAGATTGAAATCCGGCCCCGGCGCAAGCAGTTGGTCTTCCCCGATGGACGTATGCTTAAGGCGGGCGATCTGGTCACGATTGATGGCACCAGCGGCGAGGTTCTGGCGGGCGATACGCCGCTTATGGACTCGGCGCGGGATGAGGCGCTGGCCACCTTGATGCGGTGGGCTGATGATGCGCGCGACATCAAGGTGCGCGCCAACGCGGACACACCTGCCGATGCGGAATTGGCCCGGGGATTCAAAGCGCAGGGGATTGGGCTCTGCCGGACAGAGCATATGTTCTTTGAGCCTGACCGCATGACGGCTATGCGGGAGATGATCTTTGCCGATGAAAGCGCGGATCGGGAGGCAGCACTGGAGATATTGCTGCCGATGCAGCGGGCCGATTTCATAGATCTCTTCCGGATTATGGCCGGACAGCCCGTGTGTATCCGGCTTTTTGATCCGCCCTTGCATGAATTTCTGCCCACGGATCGGTTTGGCATGCGCGAATTGGCGGAGGCGCTGGACCTGCCGCTGTCGGATGTGACACGCCGGGTGGAAAGCCTGATGGAATACAATCCCATGCTGGGCATGCGGGGGGTTCGGCTGGGCATTACAGTGCCTGAGATTTATGACATGCAGGCGCGGGCGATTTTTGAAGCCGCGATTGAAGCCAGCCGCGAAGGCGATCCGGTGATCCCCGAAATCATGATACCGCTCGTGAGCGCCAAGCGGGAGGTCGAATTGGTCAAAACCCGGGTTGATGCCGTGGCCGCCGCTGTGCGGACCGAGCAGAAGGCGGACTTTAATTTTAAGTTAGGCGTGATGGTGGAGACACCGCGTGCCGCCCTGCGCGCCCATGAGATCGCGCCGCATGTGTCGTTTCTGAGTTTCGGCACAAATGATCTGACGCAGATGGCCTATGGGCTGAGCCGCGATGATGCGGGGCGGTTTATGTCGAGCTATGTGCAGCAAGGCGTCTACCCCGAGGATCCGTTCCATTCGTTGGATACCGAAGGGGTTGGGGAGCTTTTGACCATCGGGGCGGAGCGGAGCCGGGCGGTAGAGCCGGGGCTGACGCTGTCGATCTGCGGTGAACATGGCGGCAATCCCGAATCAATCGCCTTTTGCCGGGCGGCGAAGTTCAATTACGTGTCTTGTTCGCCATTCCGCGTGCCGGTTGCACGCCTGGCAGCGGCCCAGATCGCATTGTGCGAGAAAATGGGTAACGGGCTGAAATAAAGCTAAAAATTCAAGAAAAATGCGCGTTGCCCAAGTTTTGGGCAGTCTGTGTCTCAAGGTGACGCTTGGGATAGGGTGGACCTTTTGGTAGGGTTTGGTTATCTGCTGCTTTTTGCTGTTGCGGATTTCTTCGCGATTGCATGGGGTTAAACGGCCTTCTTTATCTTGGCCGCGCGAGTTTGGGGATTGGGTTACATGGTGTCAGGGGTGTTACGCTGGACATGGGCGTTTGTGGTTGCGGGGTCTTTCGGGGCGGCAGCCGACACATCCGTGGGCGAT
Source organism: Pseudomonadota bacterium (assembly GCA_039814845.1). Taxonomy (GTDB): domain Bacteria; phylum Pseudomonadota; class Alphaproteobacteria; order Rhodobacterales; family Rhodobacteraceae; genus Roseovarius. The sequence continues at coordinate 1,552 of JBCCAJ010000405.1, forward strand.
CTTTTTTCCGGGGAACAAAGTATTCTCAACGGAGTGTCTGATACCCGGCTGGAACGGATGCTGACACGGCCCAATCTGGAAGTGACGTATTCGGCGGAATGGCTTGCAGCGCAGAGTGTCAAAGGCGAAGGGGCAGATTGGCGGTGCTTGGCGGAAGCGCTCTACTTTGAGGCGCGGGGTGAAAGCGTGCAGGGGCAATTCGCCGTGGCCGAGGTGATCATGAACCGTGTCGATCATGCGCAGTTTCCGGGTGATGTCTGCGGGGTCGTGCATCAGGGCACGGGCCGTAAATACCAGTGTCAGTTCACCTATACCTGCGATGGGATGAAGGAAGTGATCAGTGAACCGCGGTCCTTTGAGCAGGTGGGCAAGATTGCGCATTTGATGGTGGAAGGGGCTCCACGGCCCCTGACGAAGGGGGCCACGCATTACCACACACGGGCCGTGTCACCGCGCTGGAGCCGGGTCTATCCGCGGGTCGCGACCATCGGCGTACACCACTTTTACAAACGGCCCACGCGGGTCAGTTCCAACTGATAGAATCCGGTTGACTTGGGGGGTGCCTCAAGTAAAAGGCGGGCTTCAAGGAATTCTACGGGGCGCGGTGTTTGTGCCATGTCCCGATGCAGGAGCGATATCCATGGCTAAGCCAACCACGATCAAGATCAGGCTGAACTCGACCGCGGGCACGGGGCATTTTTACGTGACCAAGAAAAACGCGCGTACCATGACCGAGAAGATGGTCGTTCGGAAATATGACCCGGTGGCGCGGAAGCATGTTGAATACAAGGAAGGCAAGATCAAGTAAGACTTGGTTTTTTGCTGATGGAAAGGCCGCGCATCCGCGCGGCTTTTTTGTTGGCTGAATGGCTCTTTAAGTAACGCTCGTTGCGCCCTTCGGGCGCGCCTCGCGTGCAAACTGGGGGGCGCCCCTGCGGGGTGTGGCCCTCCCATTGGTCGGGCGGTGGCGCGCACAAATTAAAAGGCCGGCTGCGAGCCGGCCTTTTCGAATTCAGTTTTGGTGGCTGTTATTCGCGGTTGCCAAACAACTGCAGCAGCATGATGAACATGTTGATGAAGTTGATATAGAGGCTGAGCGCACCCATGATGGCCGCTTTGCCGAGCCATTCGCTGTCGCCGGTATGGGCCAGTGCCACGTATTCGTTCTTGATGCGCTGCGTGTCGTAGGCGGTGAGACCCGCGAAGATCAGCACACCCAGGGCCGAAATGGCGAACATGATCGCGGGCGAGCCCAGGAAGATGTTCACAATCGACGCCACAATGAGGCCGATCACGCCCATGATCAGGAAGCTACCCCAGCCAGAAATGTCTTTCTTGGTGGTGTAACCCCAGATCGACAGGCCCGCGAAGGCAATAGCCGTGATCAGGAAAATCTGTGCAATCGACATATCTGTGAAGATCACGAAGATGTAGCTGATCGACACGCCCATCACTGCGGCGAAGACGTAGAAGAAAAGCTGTGCCGCAGCATAAGACAACCGCGAGATGGCCGCGCCGAACGCGAAGACCATGATCAGCGGCGCAAACATCACGATGTAGCGCGTGAA
>JBCCAJ010000041.1:0-11402 GCA_039814845.1 Pseudomonadota bacterium
CAACGTCCTGAACGCACGACAGCACGAACAAGAGGCCCAGATTGTGGCCGATGCCGGCAAGCTGGGTGCGGTGACGATTGCCACGAACATGGCGGGTCGTGGGACAGACATTAAGCTGGGCGGCAACGTCGAGTTTAAGATCATGGAGGCGATTGCCGCCGATCCCAATGGCGACCCTGAAGTGATCCGTACTCAGATCGAAGAAGGCCATGTGGCCGATGAGCAGGCTGTGAAAGACGCCGGTGGGCTTTTCGTTCTGGCCACAGAACGCCATGAAAGCCGCCGCATCGACAACCAGTTGCGCGGTCGGTCGGGCCGTCAGGGCGATCCGGGGCGGTCTGCGTTCTTCCTGTCCCTCGAAGACGATCTGATGCGGATTTTCGGGTCTGAACGGCTGGAGAAAGTGCTGTCGGGCCTTGGCATGAAGGAAGGTGAGGCGATCATCCACCCTTGGGTGAACAAATCGCTGGAACGCGCGCAATCGAAGGTCGAAGGGCGCAACTTTGACATCCGCAAACAGCTTTTGAAGTTCGACGATGTGATGAACGAACAGAGGAAGGTGATCTTCAAACAGCGCCTTGATATCATGAGCACAGATAACCTGTCTGATGTGATCTCTGACATGCGCGGTGAGGTGGTCGATGACCTGATTGACACCTACCTTCCGCCCAACACCTATGCCGATCAATGGGATGGCGCAGGCCTGAAACAGGCCGTGGCCGAGCAATTGAACATGGATTTGCCGGTCGATGAATGGTGCGATGAGGAAGGTGTCGATGATGAAGACGTGGCCGACCGCATCGAAAAGGCGCTTGATGAATTTATGACCGACAAAACCGAAGCGCTGGGTCCTGAGGCCATGCGCTCCATCGAAAAGCAGCTTCTGTTGCAGACGATCGACGCCAAGTGGCGCGAACATCTTCTGAAGCTTGAACATCTGCGCTCTGTTGTGGGGTTCCGGGGTTATGCACAACGCGATCCGCTCAATGAATACAAGAACGAAGCGTTCCAGCTGTTTGAATCCATGCTGGACGGTCTGCGCCAGGATGTGACGCAAAAACTTTGTCAAATCAGGCCGATGACAGAAGAAGAACAGCAAGCGCTTCAGGCTGAATTGGAAGCACAGCGTGCCGCCATCGCCCGCGCGGCCGAAGAGGCACAAGGTGGCAACGACGGGGCCGGTATCAAAGCGGCGGCCGCCGCAGCGGCGGTTGGCGACACATCTAATATGGCCGCCCCGGGCCGCAATGCGCCTTGTCCGTGTGGGTCTGGTAAGAAGTTTAAGCATTGTCACGGACGCGCCGCTTAACTGTTTCGCGTCCTTAAACACTCCATAGCTCTGCCTCATATGGGCCACTTTTCGTGGCTAAAAACCATCCGTGAGGTAGGTTTTGGAGAGTGCTATGATAAGCGCCCGTCGTATTTTGACTATTGTTGGAACCCTGGTGACGGCTTTAGCCGCAGGGTTCATGATGCAGTACATTATGGAAAGCCCGGATGAGCGCGCCGCGCGCGGTGTTCAGGTGGCCTCCATTGCGGAAGCAGCCAATCAGCAGACGGTGACGGATGCCATAGCGCAAGAACCTACACTTGCCGAGACCCCTATATTGGATGGACCGCAGCAGGCTGTCCTCGGTGACGCAGCGCTTGCAGAACCCGCCGTGGAAGAGCCGGGCCTCGACAAGAATGCTGACAACGCACCGGAAACTCCGGCTTTGACCAACGCAGATCAGAAAGTGGAAAACGTGGTGGCCGGTGCCCCCACACCGCCTGGCATCGCATCCCAGCCTGAGGTCTTGCCGATTGAACCGGTTAAGGTGGCCGCACTTGATGATGTCACGGTCAACCCCGCTTCGCCGCGCCAAGAACCGACGCCTGCCTTTGAATGTGAATCCAAAGTGGTTGCATTGCCCTCTGCAGGTGCGATGGTCGAACTTTTGATCGATACAAACTGCTACACCAATTCCGGCTTTACCGTGCACCACAACGGAATGATGGTGTCCGGCATGACGGACAGTGAAGGGCTCGCCGCCATCATTCTGCCCGCGCTGGCGGAACAAGCTGTCTATATGGTCAGTTTCCCCGATGGTGATACAATCACGGCCAATGCAGAGGTAACGTCTGTTCCCGATTATGACCGCGCTATCGTGCAGTGGTCCGCATATGACGGGCTCCAAGTGCATGCACTGGAATATGGCGCAACCTATGATGAGCCTGGCCATATCTGGTCTGGTGCCCAGGGTGAAATCCTCGACGCTGCGAAGGGTGAAGGCGGGTTCATCATGCGCATCGGGGAGTCGACGCCAATCACCTCCCACATGGTTGAGGTCTACACCTTCCCCACCGGTACGGCCCTACGCGAAGGCACCGTTCAGCTGAACCTTGAAGCAGTGGTGACAGAGGCCAATTGCGGCCAGGATTTGACCGCTGATGTCCTTCAGAAATCGGGTGAAGGTTCCATGGTGGTGCGGGAAGTGACTCTCGCCATGCCCGATTGCGATGCGATTGGTGACTTTCTGGTGTTGAATAATATGTTCGATGACCTGAATATCGCTCGGAACTAATCCGCGCGATCAAGAGGTCATTCATGACGGCATTTCGTGCGGCGAGCTTCGCCGCACTTTTTCTTTGGGTCTTTGCCGGGGCGGCTTCCGCTCAGGATGTCACCCTGACATCGCGCGACGGCAATGTGGAAATTTCCGGCGACCTTCTGGGGTTCGACGGGGAATTCTACCGCGTCGACACGATCTATGGGGAGCTGACCGTCGATGGCTCTGGCGTGCTCTGTGAAGGGCCCGGTTGTCCGGATCTAGAGGCGTTCGTGGCCAAGGTCACTTTCTCTGGCGCGCCCACCGTCGGCCGTGTTTTGATGCCCGCGCTGCTTGAGGCCTTTGCCATCCGCAATGACTACGCCCTGCGGCGCGAGGCGGTAAGCGACCTTGAAACCGTCTATCGCATGTCGGATCGTGAGACAGAGCGCGATGTAGGTGCCTTCACCTTTCGTCTGACCAATGCCGATGAGGCCTTTGGCGATCTGCTGGTCGACAATGCAGATATGGTGATGTCCCTGCGCGAAGTGAGAGAGGATGAACGCCTGCGCGCAGAAGAAACCGGTTTGGGCGATTTGACGGGCCGCAATGGCAGTCGGGTCGTCGCGCTGGACGCGTTGGTGCCTGTGGTGGCGCCCTCGAACCCGGTCACGCAACTGACCGTGCCGCAGCTGTCGCAGTTGCTGTCGGGTGAGATTGAAAACTGGTCCCAACTGGGTGGTGCGGATGCGCCGGTGTCGGTGCATGTGCACAGGCCGTCTTCTGGCCTTGGACAGGCAATGCAGGATCTGCTTTTGGAACCGGCCGGCGTGAAATTGGTCGAGGGGGCGGTACTGCACCCCGGCGGTCCCGATCTGGCCCGGGCTGTGGCCGCTGACCCTTTCGCCGTTGGGGTCACCAGTCGGTCGGAGACAGGCAATGCGTGGGAACTTGGCATCGCGGGGGAATGCGGGTTTACCCTGCGGGCCAACCGGCGCGGCGTGAAGACAGAAGACTACCCCATGACATCGCCCATGTTCCTTTACATCCCTGCCCGGCGGTTCCCGAAATTGGTGCGGGAGTTTCTGTCCTACTTGCGTGACCCGTCCGCTCAGCTTGTGATCCGGCGGGCGGGTTTCGTGGATCAAGCGCCCGAAGAAATCCCCGTCTATCAACAGGGCAACCGCTTTGCCAACGCGATCGCTCAGGCGGGAGAGGAGACATCGCTCGAGGATCTCCAACGCATGGTGTCTTTCCTGACGCCCCTTAAACGGCTTAGCACCACGTTCCGGTTTGAACAGGGATCAATCCAGCTCGACGCGCAATCGCGTTTCAACGTGCAGCAACTGGCAGGCATGCTGGAGGCTGGGCTTTACGACGAACGCCGTTTGGTCTTTGTCGGATTTTCGGACAGTGAAGGATCGGCGGAAGTGAACCTGAGGCTCTCCAAACGTCGGGCAAACGCCGTGCGCCAAGCCTTGACAGACACGGCTGAGACGGATGATCTGTCGCGTGTGTCATTGGAAGCTGAGGGGTTTGGTGAGGCCATGCCGATGGCGTGTGATGAGACAACTTGGGGCCGCCACGTCAATCGCCGTGTGGAGGTCTGGGTGCGTTAACCGTTCGGTCGGGACCCAAAATTTTTCAAAAATTTTGCCGCCAACGTTGGCGGCATTTTTTTGAAAAAAATGGGTCCTTGTGCTCAGAGATAACCATCTGCCCTAAAGCTTGTCTCTTGGGATTTGCCGATGATGACATGGTCATGAAGGGTGATGCCCAAAGCCTCTGACGCAGCGATGACTTGACGGGTCATCTCAATATCGGCCTGGGAGGGCGTCGGATCACCCGAGGGGTGATTGTGCACCATGATCAGCGCGCTGGCATTTAGCAGAAGCGCCCGCTTGACGATTTCGCGCGGGTAGACCGGGACGTGATCGACCGTGCCTTCGGCCTGTTGTTCATCTGCGATCAGCGTGTTTTTGCGATCCAGATAGAAGACACGGAACTGCTCCGTCGCGCGATGGGCCATCGTCGTGCGGCAGTAATCCAGAAGGGCGTTCCAAGACGACAGAACCGGTTTTTTGCGGATGCGGGTTTGGGACAGACGGTGTGCCGCGGCCTCTACGATTTTGAGTTCGCAAAGCACAGCCTCCCCCACACCCTTCATCGCTTCAAGCTGATCGCGGGGCGCAGACAGAACACCGTTGAAATCTCCGAACTGTTCGAGCAGCGCGCGCGCCAGCGGTTTCACATCCTGCCGCGGGATTGCACGAAAAAGAACCAGTTCCAGCATCTCATAATCCGGAAGGGCATCTGCACCGCCCGTCAGGAACCGATCCCTCAGACGTTTGCGATGATCGCGCAGGTATGACGGAGACTTCGCGTCTACAGGCACGACCGCCTCGTCGCTATCAAAAAGAGGCAGGCTCAAATCAGAAAAGGCATGAGAGTTTCCCATGCCTTTACCTTCACTCAAAACTGGTTACCGGCGGGTTAATTCTTCATCCCGTCCCAGAAGCTTTTCACCGAGGAAAAGAAGCTGTTGCTTTCGGGGTTGTTGTTCTCCCCCAGTTCGGAGAATTCGCGCAGTAGTTCTTTCTGGCGCGTGGTCAGGTTCACAGGGGTTTCTACCGCCAATTCGATGAACATATCACCGGACGCACCACCACGCAGTGCCGGCATACCTTTGGAACGCAAGCGCATTTGCCGTCCTGATTGAGAACCTTCGGGTATCTTCACCCGACTGCGTCCGCCATCAATTGTGGGCACCTCAATATCACCGCCCAACGCCGCCGTGGCCAAAGACACAGGCACGCGGCAGAAGAGGTTGTTTTCGTCGCGCTCAAAGATCTTGTGTCGCTCCACCTCAATGAAAATATAAAGATCGCCGGCAGGGCCGCCGCGCATACCGGCCTCACCCTCGCCACCCAAACGGATGCGCGTGCCAGTTTCGACGCCCGCTGGGATGTTCACGCTAAGAGAGCGATCCTTTTCCACTCGGCCAAGCCCCTGACATTCCTTGCAGGGGTTCGAAATGATCTGTCCCATTCCGTTGCAGGTGGGACATGTGCGTTCAACGGTGAAGAAACCCTGCTGCGCACGAACCTTACCCATGCCGGAACAGGTCGGGCAGGTAGTAGGTTCAGCCCCGCCCTCCGCACCGCTGCCATCGCAGGATGTACACATGACCGATGTGGGCACATTGATGGTCTTTTGCATGCCCGTGAACGCGTCTTCCAGCGACACGCGCAGATTGTAGCGCAGGTCTGACCCGCGCGAGGCCCGCTGCCGCGCTCCGCCGCCGCCACGGCCACCGCCCATGAAGTCACCGAAAAGGTCATCGAACACGTCCGAGAACGCGCTGGCGAAGTCACCTTGTTGCTGGAACCCACCGCCTGGGCGAGCGCCAGGGCCGGTGCCGCCCTCAAAGGCCGCGTGACCATAGCGGTCATAGGCCGCTTTCTTCTCGGGGTCCTTCAGGATGTCGTAGGCCTCACCTGCCTCTTTGAAGGCGGTTTCAGCGTTGGGATCATCTTTGTTGCGGTCCGGGTGCAGCTCTTTGGCTTTGCCGCGATAGGCTTTCTTGATTTCATCCGCAGACGCGCCGCGGGCAACACCCAACACCTCGTAATAGTCGCGTTTTGCCATCTCTGATCTCCTTCACCCTGCAAATCGGGGGCCGTGTAGGCCCCCGATCATAGGTGATACGGCTTTACGCACGCTTATCTTTGTCGAGATCTTCGAAATCGGCGTCGACGATGTTGTCCTCATCGCCGCCTGTTTCATCGGCGGCCATGGGCTCATCCTCGCCCTCTTCCTGGCTGGCCTTGTAGATGGCCTCGCCCAGTTTCATCGCCGCCTCAGTGACGTTCTGGATCCCGGATTTGATCTTTTCACCGGAGATGTCATCTTTTTCCAAATCGTCCTTCAGTGCGGCCACGGCCAGTTCAATCGCCTCAACTGTGGTCGGGTCGACTTTCTCGCCATGCTCTTCGACCGATTTCTCGGTCGAATGGATAAGGCTTTCGGCCTGGTTGCGGGCCTCGACCATTTCGCGGCGTTCCTTATCGGCTTCCGCGTTTTCTTCGGCGTCCTTAACCATTTTGTCGATGTCTTCATCGGACAGACCGCCAGAGGCCTGGATCGTGATCTTGTGTTCTTTCCCGGTGCCTTTGTCCTTGGCCTGAACCGACACGATGCCGTTGGCGTCGATGTCGAATGTCACCTCAATCTGTGGCAGGCCGCGGGGCGCGGGCGGGATATCTTCGAGGTTGAACTGACCGAGGATCTTGTTGTCAGCCGCCATTTCCCGTTCACCCTGAAACACGCGAATTGTCACGGCAGACTGATTGTCTTCGGCCGTTGAGAAGATCTGGCCTTTGTTCGTCGGGATCGTGGTGTTGCGGTCGATGAGGCGGGTGAAGACACCGCCAAGGGTTTCGATACCCAAAGACAGCGGCGTTACGTCGAGAAGAACCACGTCCTTTACGTCGCCCTGCAGAACACCCGCCTGAATGGCAGCACCCATGGCGACCACTTCGTCAGGGTTCACGCCCTTGTGGGGCTCTTTGCCGAAGAATTTCGTCACTTCCTCGACCACGCGGGGCATCCGCGTCATACCACCGACCAGAACAACTTCATCAATGTCGCCTGCGTCGAGACCGGCGTCCTTCAATGCGGCCTTGCACGGCTTCAGCGATGCCTGGATCAGATCACCCACGAGGCTTTCAAGCTTCGCGCGGGTCAGTTTGATCACCATGTGCAGCGGCGCACCATCAGAACCCATGGAAATGAACGGCTGGTTGATTTCAGTCTGGGAGGATGAGGACAGCTCAATCTTCGCTTTCTCAGCGGCCTCTTTCAGGCGCTGCAGCGCCATCTTGTCCTTGGTCAGATCGACGCCGTTTCCCTTTTTGAACTCATCCGCAAGGTAGTTGACGATGCGCATGTCGAAATCTTCACCGCCGAGGAACGTATCCCCGTTTGTGGACTTCACTTCAAACAGGCCATCGTCAATCTCAAGGATCGTCACGTCGAATGTGCCGCCGCCAAGGTCATAGACCGCGATGGTGTGTGTTTCTTGCTTGTCCAAACCATAGGCCAGCGCGGCGGCTGTCGGTTCGTTGATGATCCGCAGCACCTCAAGACCGGCGATCTTACCGGCGTCTTTGGTGGCCTGACGCTGTGCGTCGTTGAAATAGGCGGGGACAGTGATCACGGCCTGCGTCACCTCTTCGCCGAGGTAGGATTCAGCGGTTTCCTTCATCTTGCCGAGGATGAAGGCAGAAATCTGGGAGGGGCTGTACTTTTCGCCCTTGGCTTCAACCCATGCGTCGCCATTGCCGCCGTCAATCACGTTGAACGGCATGTTCTTTTTGTCTTTCGCCAGATGCTGATCATCTGCGCGGCGACCGATCAGGCGCTTGACGCCAAAGACAGTGTTTTCGGGGTTGGTGACGGCCTGCCGTTTTGCAGGCTGACCAACAAGGCGTTCATCATCCGTGAACGCAACGATAGAGGGGGTTGTCCGCGCGCCCTCAGAATTCTCAATAACGCGCGCCTGGCTACCATCCATGATAGCGACGCAGCTGTTCGTTGTGCCCAGGTCAATACCAATCACTTTGGCCATGTTTTTCGATCCCTTCTTCGTAAGGCGATTTGAACGGCGGCCCGACCCTTTTTGGCATCAGGCCCCAATGGAGACACGGCCCGTTTTCGTCTGGTCCGTTTATCCGGTGGGTATATAGTTAGCGTCAAAGGCTCCTGCAACCTTTGGAACGGGCTCTGGGGCGGCAATTTTGCTTCAATTGCAAGTGGTCCAAGGATGGAAGACGCAAATCAGAGCAAACCCAGCCACGTAATCCGGGGGTTTGAGGTCTATTCGGGGTATCTGGACGGCGATGAACAGGCTGCTCTGGTAGATGATATCCGCAAACTGGCGCGTGCAGCCCCGCTCTTTTCACCCATGACGCCCTATGGAAAGCCGATGCGCGTGCAGATGACATCTGCGGGGAAATACGGCTGGTTTTCAGATCGCTCAGGCTATCGGTATGAGCCGCGTCATCCATCCGGCGTGCCATGGCCGCCCGTGCCCCCGCGGGTGATGGCCATCTGGCAGGCTTTGGTATCAGACACGCGCGACCCGGATTGCTGCTTGGTGAATTTCTATGATGATGACGCCAAGATGGGTATGCATCAGGACCGGGATGAAGCTGATTTTGCTTGGCCTGTATTGTCCATTTCGCTCGGGGATGAGGGGCTGTTTCGCATGGGCAACGAAACCCGAGGTGGCAAAACAGAAAGCATCTGGCTGCAATCGGGTGATGTGGTGCTGATGGGCGGCGATGCGCGTTTGCTTTATCACGGAATTGATCGCATTCGGCCTGCGTCCTCGACGCTTTTGCCCAAGGGCGGGCGGATCAATCTGACGCTGAGAGTGGTGGATTGAAAAAGACCGGCATCATTGGCGCGATTGCCTGTACGACAATTTTCGCGCTGACCATCGGGCTGACCTATCCGCTGTTGTCCTTTGTTCTCGAAGAGGCGGGCCACAGCGAAACCGCCATCGGCATTAACGGGGCGATGACACCCATCGGAGTGTTAGTCGCGTCCAGCTTTTATCCCCGCGTGATACGGCGCTTCGGGACGTGGCAGGTGGCAAGCGTCTGTCTGGCGGTATCGGGCCTCATGGTGTTTTTGATGGGACACACGACATCTTTCGCGATGTTTTTGTTGCTGCGATTCTTGTTGGGCGTCTTTGATGTGGGCGTCTACATCGTGTCCGAAACGTGGATCAACCAACTGGCCGATCCCAAGACGCGCGGACGCACGATCGGGATTTATGCCACCGCACTGGCAGCGGGGTTCGGGCTTGGGCCGATGATCCTGTCTTTCACGGGCGTCGATAGCTTTCTGCCCTTCGCCATTGGGTCTGGGCTCTGCTTTGTTGCCATCGCCGTCGTTTTGGCTGTCCGCCATGCTGTGCCGGACCTGTCGGATCAACCTGAGGGGTCAAGCTGGTCTTTTCTCAAACTCGCGCCAGCGCTGCTTCTGGCCGTGGCGGCTTATTCATTTTGGGAGGGGTCATTTCTGTCGCTTTTCCCCGTTTTCGGGCTGGCCTTCGGGTTAGAGACGGGTTTCGTGACCATGGCGATGTCGGTCTGCATTCTGGGCAATGTGTTCTTGCAAGTCCCACTCGGCTGGGCCGCGGACAAGACCTCTCGGCGCGGCATGATGGTTGTCTGCGCCATGTTAGCGGCTTTGGGTGTGTTGCTGCTGCCCATGGTCGTAGGGATGCCGTGGCTGTTTTTGCCGGTGCTGTTTGTCTGGGGGGCCGTCTCTGGCGGGTTGTACACGATGGCGATGACAGAACTGGGCGACAGGTTCTCTGGCGCAGACCTTGTCGCTGGAAACGCGGCCTTTGCCATTGCCTTCGGCGTAGGCGGTATCGTGGGCGGGCCGATGACGGGTGTCGCGATGGATGCAACCGGACCCACGGGTTTTGCCGCAGCTCTGTGCGTGGTTTTTGTGTTTACAGCGGCGTTTGCGGCTTGGCGAAAATACGTGGTTCGAGCGGCGGGGTGAATACAGCGTGCCGAGTTGTCCTAAGTCTCGCGCGGAAGCTTAGCCATGTGACAAAGCCGACTTTTGAGCAGTGCAGCGTATGACGGTTATGAGCCCATATCCACCGAATGCTGCAGCTACTTTTAATGGCCGCTTACGGAAGAAATTGCTACCTGTCGTTACCCACCAATCTTAAACACTGCTTGTGCTCGTGGTTCTAATCCAGAGCCAGCCTCCAAATACTCAATATAATTGAAAGCCGCCTGATAAAACTTGGACGCGGTTTTAAGATCCACGCTGCGTGTATATTCCTTAATATGCTTTGGCTTGTGGATCCTACCAACCGCGGTTGTGGTGTTTTCAATTTCGACATTCTCAATTCGATATGGCGACGCGTGTGTGACTAGGTTTCGCCAATGCCGCATCTCGGCAATCGTTTGGAACAAGCCTTTAGACCTATCAATATTCTGGCCTGTTGCTGCAAACAACAGACCCAGCTTTCCCCAGAATGTTCGTTCACGACGATATGCTTCAAAGTCGAAATTTTTGAACTCGCCCGTACGAGGCATCGAAAATGCTACAGAGGCTGAAAAGCTCTCAATTGAGGAAAAGGACAAGAGCATTGATCCCGTAAATGCTGAAAATCCCATGCTCATGTTACCGGTGCGAGGCCGCTGGTCCATGACTTTGCCGACTTGCAGAAGCTCGAACGCAGCGCGTAGCGTTAAGTCCCAATCATGATTTTCAGCAGAATACTCGTGCGGCACAAGGCCATTCCTTCCGTTCCCAAAACCTCACTGCTACTGCCCGACCGAACAGCATCCTGAATACACATTCACCCCTGCCTCATCGGTGACCAGCAGGTCAATCGACAGGCCGTAGGTGCGGTCTGACATGCCGTCAAAGCATTGGTTGTGGCCGACCATAGTGGTGAAAATCTGCTCCCCTCCATCGCCGAACAGCGCGTGACGGTCTGTGCGGTTCGCTGAGGGCACAACGACCAGCGCGTCGATTTCCGTTTGCTTCACACTGTCCTCTGCGGGTTCTTCAAAGGTGGCGGAAAGATCGGGGGCCACATTGAAGGACCAGAAGGGTTCTGTGCCGTAGCAGGCCAAGCTGCGGGGCAGTCCCTCTTCGTCCTGGCCGGTCTGGCGCTGCATGAACCGGAGCGACACCCAGCCTGACACGTCCTTTACATTGATCAGGCCCCATTCACCCGTTTTGTCGAGGTCCACGACCTCCAACCCCTGGGCATTGGCGGAGAGCTTTTCGATCACATCGAACTCTGTCGACGGGCCTGTCCGGACGTTC
>JBCCAJ010000420.1:0-2934 GCA_039814845.1 Pseudomonadota bacterium
CCTGCAACCCTCACCTTTCTGGACCCGCCCTATGGCAAGGCTCTGGGCGAAAAGGCATTGACGGCGCTGATCGAAAACGACTGGTTGACACCAAAATCACTGATCATCTGGGAAGAAAATACGCCGGTTGTCGCGCCGCCTTCTTTCACCGCTCTGGATGAGCGGCGCTATGGCGATACGACAATCCACATCTTCACCCACGATCCCTAAGCCTGCTGCTGCTTCTTCTTGCTAAAAATATCCCGGGGGTTTGGGGGCTGGCCCCCAAGGATCGTGCGTTTGGGGGCTGGCCCCCAAGGATCGTGCGTTTGGGGGCTGGCCCCCAAGGATCGTGCGTTTGGGGGCTGGCCCCCAAGGTTCAGGGCTTCATCAAGTCCGGCAGATCGCCTGACAGCCCGGCGGCCTCCCGCATCATGCCGCGCCTCAGCCCCGGCAGCGCATTGATCACACCCATGCCGATCCCCCGCGCGGCGCGCAACAGCGCGTTCTCATTGGAAAAGAGGCGGTTTGTTCCATCCGTCACCATGGCCAGCGCCGTGATGTCGAAGCGCCGCCACCCGGCATAGCGTTCCAGAACAGGCTCGGTGCCGTAATCTTCCCCCCGACGCGCGGCCTCTTTCACCACCTGCACCAGTGCCGCCGCATCGCGCAGCCCGGCATTGAGGCCCTGACCCGCCAAAGGGTGCACGCCATGGGCGCTGTCGCCCACCAGCACCAACCGCTCCGCGATCAGTTGCTGCGCGATGCTGAGCCCCAGGGGATAGGTATACCGTTTCCCTCGGATCGCGATATCGCCCAGAAAATCGCCGAAACGCGGGCGTAAGATTTTCAGGAACTCAGCGTCAGACAGCGCAGCAAATTCGTTGGCAGTCGATTCATTCTCGCTCCAGACAATCGAGCTGACATTGCCCGGAAGAGGCAGGATCGCCAGCGGACCTTGAGGCATGAAAAACTGATGCGCGATGCCGTGATGGGGGCGTTCATGTTCCAACGCCGCCACCAGCGCGGTCTGGCCGTAGCCCCAGCCAGTGCGCTTGATCCCCGCCCGTGTGGCCGTGCCCGATCCGCGCCCGTCGCAGCCGACCAAAAGCCGACCGGTCAGCGCTTTGCCAGAGGCCAGTTCCAACGTGACGCCAGCTTGCATCACGGATTGGCTGACAACCTGATCTTCCACCACCGCGATGCGGTCGTCCTCGGCCATTGCATACAGCAAGGCCCGGCGCAGGAAGCGGTCTTCGCACATGTGGCCCATCGGGCCTTCTTCCAGCTCGGCATGGTCGAAATGCAGAAAGAACGGGTCCGGCCCGTCGCCCGCGCGCCCTTGGGAGACTTTGATCTCCAGCATAGGTTGCGCTTTATCGGCAATTCTGTCCCAGATCCCGATGGCTTTCAGCAACCGCACGGATGTCAGGGCAAGCGCGTAGGACCGCCCGTCAAAGCCCGCATTGCGGCGAACCGCCTCGGGCTGGGCGTCAATCACGGTCACGCTGCGACCGGTTTGGGCCAGCCCAAGGGCCAGCACGGACCCGTTGATACCGCCGCCTACGATCAGAATGTCACTGTCAAAATCCATGCCCTTCCATATGGGTGCAAGCACGGGATTGTCCATGCGTTGTGCTGCCGCTACGGTCGCGGGCAAACCGCAACGAAGGAGCGCCCGAGATGACCGATTGGACCAAGACCTCCGCCGCAGATCTGGGCCGCGCCATTGGCAAGGGAGAGGTCGATCCCGTCACGCTGACGGACACGTTCCTTGCGGCCATCGACGCCCACCCGGCGCGCGATGACATTTATTCCACCACCACGCCCGACCGTGCGATGGCCGAAGCTAAGGCGGCGAAAACCCGGGCTGACTTGAAGCAACGTTTTGGCCCGCTCGACGGGGTGCCGATCAGTTGGAAGGACCTCTTTGACAGCGCCGGGACCCAGACCGCCGCCGGATCGCGCCTTCTTGAGGGGCGTGTGCCCAACACCGACGCCCGCGTGCTGGCCAATGCCACCAAGGCGGGGCTGGTGTGTCTGGGCAAGACGCATATGAGTGAGCTTGCGTTTTCCGGCCTTGGCCTCAACCCCATGACGGCCACGCCGCCCAATGTGAATGATGCCGCGTTGGTGCCCGGGGGGTCGTCGTCGGGGGCGGCTGCAAGTGTGGCGTTTGGGCTGGCGGCCTGCGGGATTGGCAGTGACACGGGTGGGTCAGTGCGCATTCCATCGGCGTGGAACGATCTGGTGGGGCTGAAGACGACCGAGGGCCGCGTGTCGAATGACGGGGTTGTGCCGCTTTGTGCGCGGTTTGACACGGTGGGGCCGCTGGCGCGCACGGTCGAGGATTGCGCGCTGATGCTGGCGGCGATGGAAGGCGGAAAGGCGGCGGATTTGCGTGGCGCGTCGCTCAGGGGCATGCGCCTTGGTGTGGTGCAGAACGTGGCCTTTGATGACATTCGCGATGAACCTCTCAGGGCTTTTGATAACGCGGTGGACCGGTTCAAAGACGCAAGGGCGGAGGTTGTGCCGTTTGAGGCTCCGGAATTGTCTGAGGCGATGCCGTTTTCCGGGATTTTGTTCACGGCGGAAGCCTACGGGCAATGGTCAGATGTGATTGAGGCGGCACCCGAAAAAATGTTCCCGGCCATTCTGGAACGCTTCCGGTCGGGGCAGAAATTTGCCGCCCATGATTACGTGGCCGGTTGGTTCCGCCTGGAAGAACTCCGCGTCCAGTGGCACGCCCGCACGGCTGGGTTTGACGCCGTGATTTGCCCCACTGCGCCCATTCTGCCGCCGGATCGGGAACGTTTGATGACCGATAATGATTACTACGTCACTGAGAACCTTTTGGCCTTGCGGAATACGCGGATCGGCAACCTGATGGGGCTGTGCGGGGTCAGCCTGCCTACGGCCACGCCCAGTTGCGGTGTGATGCTGCTGGGTGCGCCC
>JBCCAJ010000494.1:0-2110 GCA_039814845.1 Pseudomonadota bacterium
CGGACGTCAAAGCCTTTAGCCATGCCGCACCTCGTCTTCCCCCGCCGCGCGCACATAGGCCATCAATGCCACCATCACGATCGCCAGCAATGTGATCGACAACGCGGCGCCCAAGGGCCAATTCCGCCCCTGCCCAAACTGCAACTC
This sequence comes from Pseudomonadota bacterium, assembly GCA_039814845.1. Taxonomy (GTDB): domain Bacteria; phylum Pseudomonadota; class Alphaproteobacteria; order Rhodobacterales; family Rhodobacteraceae; genus Roseovarius. The sequence continues at coordinate 148 of JBCCAJ010000494.1, forward strand.
AATCAGGTTGCCAATCATCAACTGATTGCCGCCGCCCATGATCCTCGGCGTCACATAGGCCCCCAATGACGGCACAAAAACGAGGATGGACCCCGCGATCACCCCCGGCTTCACAAGCGGCAAAATCACCCGCCGCAGCACACGAAGGCGCGTCGCATAAAGATCATAGGCCGCTTCGACGAGGTTGAAATCCAACCGCTCCATCGACGCATAAATCGGCAGCACCATCAGCGGCAGATACACGTAGACCATGCCCAGAATGATCGCGAACTCGGTGAAGAGCATCTGAATGGGCTCATCAATCACCCCCATCGCCATCAGCACCGTGTTCACCACCCCCTCATTGCGGATCAACTCCAATATCGCAAAGGTCCGGATCAACAAGTTCGTCCAGAACGGAATAATGATCAGCAGCATCCACATATCGCGCTGCGTCTTGGGGCGTGTGGCAATGAAATAGGCCGTCGGGAACCCCACGATCAAACAGACCAGCGTGGTCAGCAAGGACAGCTTCACCGACCGCCAGAAAATGCTAAGATGCGCATCCGACCACCCCAGCGTGTCATCGAAAATATCGCGCTCCATCACCACGCTGAACCACGCGTCGGTGGAAAATTCCCACTCCACCCCGCCGAAGTCACCCGCCGTCAGGAAGGAATAGACCAGCGTGATCAAAAGCGGGCCCGAGGCGGCAAAAATCAAGATCACCAAGGCCGGGCTCAGCAAAAGCCACCGATTGCGCGATTGGCGTTTCGCCTCGGTGATGGACAGATCCGCCACCTAGTCGCTCAACACCTGCGCCACGTCCGGCGGGAAGGTGATGCCCACCTTGTCCCCTGCGCTGCGGCCCTCATCGGTGTCTGGCGCATTCTGCTGGCGCAACACAAACGCCGTGCCATCCTCCAGCACCACATGGAAATGCGTGTCCGTGCCCAGATACACCACGTTATCCAGCCGGCCCGTCAAAAGCCCCTGCTTCACGCTCGTCAGCCGCGCATGTTCAGGCCGCACGGCAATCGTCACCTGCCCGCTTGTCGGCGCACCCGTTACCTTCAAACTCTTGCCCGAGGTCAGCTTCACCTCCGGCCCCTTCGCTTCCACGCTTAGAAAATTCGTGTCGCCAATGAAATCCGCCACGAACCGGTCCGCCGGATGATCATAGATCTCGCGCGGCGTGCCGATCTGGCGGATGGCCCCATCCGACATCACCGCGATCCGGTCTGACATGGTCAGCGCCTCTTCCTGATCGTGGGTGACGAAAATAAACGTGATCCCCGTCTCCAACTGCAACCGCTTCAGCTCCAACTGCATGTTCTTGCGCAGCTTGAAATCCAGCGCGCTCAGCGGCTCATCCAGCAGCAAAATCTTGGGCTTGGGTGCCAGCGCGCGAGCCAATGCCACGCGCTGCTGCTGCCCACCCGAAATCTGACTGGTCTGGCGATCCGCCAGATGGGCCATCTGTACCAGCTCCATCATTTCGCCAGTCGTCGCCGCAATCTCGGCCTTGGACTTGCCCAGCATCTCAAGGCCGAAGCCAATGTTCTGGGCCACCGTCATATGCGGAAACAGCGCGTAATTCTGAAACACCGTGTTGATCTGCCGCTTGTGGGGCGGGGCCTCAAGCAGGCTTTCCCCAAACATCTCCAAAATCCCAGAGGTCGGATGTTCAAACCCCGCAATCAGCCTAAGCAGCGTGGTCTTTCCACAGCCCGACGGGCCCAGCAGCGTGAAGAACTCATTGTCGGCGATCTCAATCTCAATCCCGCCCAGTGCCTCAACGGGGGGCGTGCCGGGATAAACCTTGCGCAAAGCGCGCGCGCTGATGGCTTTGGCCAAGACCTATCCCCTAACAGACCGATGCAGTGTGACTCGCAGAATGTGCAGGTGCAGCATTCTCTGATGATTGCGCGGAAACGCTGCGCTGGATATACCCCTTTTGGGGTACATTTTTGTCATTCGTTGC
>JBCCAJ010000286.1:0-4354 GCA_039814845.1 Pseudomonadota bacterium
TCGAACACATGGCTTTCGTTCAGGGAAAAGGACGTCAAACCCGTCTCATGCCGCCCGATGCGAACAAGATCGTGGATCACTTCATCGCAAGCGCCCTGATACACGGTTTGCCCGTTACAAATGACCCGGATTTTAGCAACGCCAGAAAAACGATCGGGCACCATGTAGCCCCGCAGGCTGTCATAGGTTTCCGTATGGACGCTGAACATCATGATTTGAACCGGCAGGTTTGGGGATTGGCAACATCATTACGGCACATAACCCGTTTGAGCCAGATTTTCGCTAGTGGTCAAGGTGGGTCGCATGTATGGGAGGGCTTAAGAGAGCTGTCGCTCAACCTAAAGCCGACGTTGCATTGCGAATGAGGACCATAATGAGTGCATTCGGATATTGCCGCCACTGCTCAGAGCCACTGACACTGGAATTCGCCGATCTTGGCGCGACACCAGTGTCGAACGACTATCTCAACGATGTACAAGTCAAAAGCGGTGAAATGTTCTATCCGCTTCGGGCTTTTGTCTGCAAAAAATGCCGTCTGGTGCAGTTGCAGGACTTCGTGGCGTCCGAGGATATGTTCCGTGAGGACTACGCGTATTTCTCTTCCTTCTCCACCACGTGGCTGGCTCATGCCGAAACCTACTCCAAACGGATGTCAGCGCGATTTGGCTTGGGGGCAGGCTCAAAAGTGGTCGAAATTGCAAGCAACGATGGCTACCTGCTGCAATACTTCAAGAAGGCAGGCATCCCCGTTCAGGGGGTAGAACCCAGCAAATCCGTGGCCGACGCCGCCATTGCCGATAAGGGAGTTCCGACCGAGGTGATGTTCTTCGGGGTTGAGGCCGCCAAAAAGTTGCGGGACGCAGGCCACGCCGCCGATCTGATGCCTGCCAATAACGTGCTGGCCCATGTGCCAGATATCAACGATTTCGTCGGCGGGTTTAGGGAACTGTTGAAACCTGAAGGCGTCGCCACCTTTGAATTCCCCCACGTGCTGCAACAGATCCGGTTCAACCAGTTCGACACGATCTATCATGAACATTTCTCTTACCTGTCGCTGATGGCCGTTGAAGCCATCCTGCAATTTTGCGGCATGCGCGCCTTTGACACCGAAGATTTGACGACCCATGGCGGATCGTTGCGCGTCTTCGCATGCCGGGCGGAAGCAAGCCATGAAGAGACCGAGAATTTGCAGCGCACCCGGAAATCAGAGGCCGATTTCGGGCTGGGTGAAGATGCCGTTTATGCTGAATTCGCCAGTAAAGTGCGCCAGACGAAACATGCCCTACTGACCCTGCTGATGAATCTCAAGGGTCAGGGCAAAACCATCGTTGGCTACGGCGCACCTGCGAAAGGCAACACGCTCTTGAACTTCTGCGGCGTCGGGCGAGATATCCTCGATTTTACGGTGGACCGTTCCCCCCATAAGCAGGGTCGATTCCTGCCCGGAACGCGGCTTCCTATCCTTGCGCCCGAGGCGATTTTTGAGGCCAAGCCTGATTACGTGCTGATCCTGCCCTGGAACCTGAAGGAAGAAATACAGGACCAGATGTCAGGCATCCGCGACTGGGGCGGCAAGTTCATCGTGCCCATCCCCGAAGCGACTATTCTCTGATGGAATTCCACGACACAGGGTTGCCCGGCTGTTGGCGCATTGAGCTGACGAAACTGGGCGACACCCGTGGCTATTTCGCCCGCACTTATTGTCGGGAAACTTTCATCGCTCAGGGGCTCAACCCAGACATCAACCAGTCCTCCATATCCTTCAGCGCCAAACGTGGCACCCTGCGCGGGCTACATTTTCAGGCCGCACCGGTGATGGAGGATAAACTGGTCCGCTGCCTTCAGGGATGCATCTTCGATGTTATGGTCGATCTGCGCGTGGGTTCCCCCACCTTCGGCAAATGGTACGGCACAGAACTTGACGCCGACAAAGGCACTCAACTTTACGGCCCCCAAGGCTTTGCCCATGGGTTTCAAGCGCTGACAGACAATGTGGTTGTCGCCTACAGTATCGGTCAGGCCTACGTGGCTGAGAAAACCTCCGGCTTGCGCTGGGATGACCCTGAGATCGGCATCAATTGGCCGCTTCCGCCAAGCGATCTGTCCCCTCGTGACGAGAGCCTTCCCTTGCTCTCGGACCTCGATCGCACCCAATTGATCGCCGTTGAGGTCAGTACATGACCACTCTTCTGGTCACCGGTGCGCGCGGGTTTGTGGGGCGTCACGTGGTGATCGCAGCACGCAATGCCGGGTTTGATGTTCATGCTGTCGCCAGCTCTACAATAGACGATCCAGACTTGCCGCAAGGGGATGGCATCACATGGCACATCGCAAACCTGTTAGACGCCTCCCAACCCGAAGTGCTAATTAAGGCACTGCGCCCCACCCACATCTTCCACGCCGCTTGGGTCACTGATCACGGTGCCTATTGGACCGCGCCGGAGAACCTTGATTGGCTGGCTTTTGGCACGCGTTTAGCCCGTGTTAGTCTCGATTTTGGCGTACAGCGATTGGTGAGCGCCGGCAGCTGCGCAGAATATAGCTGGGGCGATGAACTTCTGATCGAAGGACAAAGCGAGGAGACGCCTGCCACATTCTACGGCCAGATCAAGCTGGCCCATTCCCGCATGCTGGACGCCACACAGCAAACCCACGGCCTGTCCACCGCCACTGGGCGAATTTTCTTTGGATATGGCCCGTTTGAAAACCCCGCCCGGATCGTACCCTATGCTTGCCAACAACTGGCGAAAGGGAAGAAGGCGGCATTTTCCACGGGCGATTTTTATCGCGATTTTCTTCACATAGATGATCTGGCCCGCGGCATGGTCGCACTGTTGCGCAGTGATCTATGCGGCACTGTGAATGTCTGCAGTGCAGAGCCTAGGAAGTTGCGCGATATTGTCTCGGCCTTGGGCGACATCAGTGACAAGGCGGACCTGCTCAAAATCGGTGCGCGCCCGGATCGACCGGATGATGCTGTCTATCTGATCGGATCGAATGATCGGCTGCGCAGCACTGGCTGGGTGCCAGAGATTGACCTGTCAACCGGTCTAAAACAGACACTGGAATGGTGGGCCAGGCGTTAGCCGTCATCCCCCAGCTTCACCCGCAACTCGCGCAGAACAGGCAATGTACCGCGCACTTTGTCCTCGCCCAGTTCCTCCACGACATCGCTTATAAGCGGCGTAATCGCCGATATCGCCGCATCACGCGCCTGTCGACCTGCGGGGCTGATCGTGATCATCTTGCGCCGTGCATCATCCCAATCGGGTCGGATGTGGATATAGCCCGCCCATTCCAATTTTCCCAACGTGTTCGTCATCGCTCCGCGCGTCACGTAAAAGGCTTTGGCCAGTTGCGCGGGTGTCCTCTCTTCCCCGATCCGGGCGAGGTAGTTCAGGACAGAAAAGTGCGAAATCTCCATGCCCTTTGGCAACACGCGGCTCAAGCGATTGCGAACCAATTGTTCATTGGTCAGAATTTCGCTGAAAAGAGACACCGCAAGGATGCCATTGGGCGTGTCCGTCATGCCGGGCCTTCGAACCTGTTGTCATGCCGCCAGGAGGGTATGCGACCGCGCGCATTTTCCACCTCTGACAAGTCAATGTCCACGCATATCACGCCTGTCGCAGTCCCCGCATCGGCCAGCACGACGCCCCAAGGGCTAACAACCATGCTGTGACCATACGTTTTACGGCTCTTGCCGTGGCTTCCAGTTTGCGCCGGGGCCAGAACAAACGCTCCCGTCTCAATTGCCCGAGCCCGCAGCAGCGTTTCCCAATGGGCGGCACCTGTCACCGGCGAAAACGCCGACGGCACCGTCAGGATTTGCGCGCCCCGTTGCGCAAGTTGCCGGTAAAGAAGCGGAAATCGGATGTCATAACAGATGGTAAGGCCGATCTTGCCCATCTCTGTTTCTGCCATAACCGCCCGTTCACCGGGGCGATAACCTTTGGATTCACGGTAGGTTTCCGTCTCAGAAACGGTCACATCGAACATGTGGATTTTGTCGTAGGTGGCCGCGATCCCGCCATCCGGGCCAAGCAGAAAAGACCGATTGGCGAATCGCCCATCCGCATCCCCAGTCTTCAACGCCAGTGACCCGATGAGACACCAAACGCCAGCTTCTCGAGTCTTTTTCCGCAGCGCGGCCAACGTCGGATCGTCACTTTCATGGCGCAGCACCGCCATCTGTCGCGACCGACTGGTCGAGATACAGTTCGTCACCTCAGGCGTTAGGATAAATTCCGCGCCCTGACGTTCGGCAGCATCAAATTGATTGCAGACTGTTTCTGTATTCTGTGCAGGATCATCGCTGCTGCTGAGTTGGATCAGCGCGACCTTCATGCGGCCA
>JBCCAJ010000220.1:0-5292 GCA_039814845.1 Pseudomonadota bacterium
AAATGGTCCGGTCTGTTCGGGATCCGCGATCTGCAACCGCAACGCGCCCTCATTCAGGCCAAGCGCCGCCTCATAGGCCGCGATCACCTCTGGCTGCACATGGGAAAGTCGCTCCAACCGATTTTCCTGCTGCACCCGCGCGCGCGACAGAAAATCCACACCTCTGGGGTCGGGCGCCGCGCTCAGGATAATGAATTCGGAAACCGCCTTCGACGCCCTCGCATCTTTGTTCTCATCACGCACGGAAAATGACACCAGCAAGGCCAGAGCCACAACCAGCGCGAGCCCCGCATAAATGACCGTCTGTTTCATGCGTCTGTCCATTGCCATGGGCCGAGGCTGGCACCCTGTGCAGGCCCCGTCAACTCGCTCACCATTGCGGCTGTGCTGAACAATGCAGCACTGCGTCCTCGCATTGCCTTCCCCGTGGCCAATGCCTTGCCAGAAACAAACGACGACCACCGTTTCCGAAACAGGTGTTGTGCACAGATTATGGTGTGCTTACATGGGATAAAGCTGCTACACGGGCACCCGATGAACACCCCTTTCGACGAAGATCAGTTGCTAAACCCAAAAAAGCGCCGGTTTGCCGGGCTGCGGGCCAGCTTTCTGACAGGCATCGTGGTGATCGCACCGGTGGGGCTGACGATCTGGTTCATCTGGTCACTGATGGGCTGGGTGGATTCCGTGGTCTTGCCTCTGGTCCCCTCTCAGTTCCGACCGGAACAGTATATCGGGATCAACCTGCGCGGCGTGGGTGTGATAATTTTTCTGATCTTCACCATCCTTGTAGGCTGGATCGCCAAGGGTCTGATCGGCAAAACACTGATCGGTTTTGGCGAAAGCCTGGTGGAGCGCACGCCGGTCGTCCGCACGATCTATTCCGGCGTCAAACAGATTGCTGAGACGGTATTCGCCCAGTCAGAGCGCAGCTTTGAAACCGCCTGTCTGATCGAATATCCGCGCCGAGGGATTTGGGCGATTGGCTTTATCTCCACCCAAGCCAGGGGAGAAGTCGCCGCGAAGGCTGGCGATGGCAGCGATCTGGTCAGCATTTTCGTCCCCACAACGCCCAACCCCACCAGCGGCTTTCTTCTCTTCTTCCCGAAGGCGGACATCATTGAACTGGACATGTCCATCGAAGAAGCCGCCAAACTGGTGATCTCGGCGGGCCTTGTCTATCCCGAACACCCGCAAATCGTCGACAAGATCAAAGCCGCCTGACACCCGGCCCGCCTTTCTTCTTGCCAAAAATATCCCGGGGGGAGCGTCGAAACCCGAGGGTTTCGACGTGGGGGGCTGGCCCCCATCACATCGCCGTCCAACCACCATCCACACTGATCGTCGTGCCGGTCACCTGCTTGGCGGCGTCCGAGCACAAAAAAACGACAATGCCGCCCACCTGCTCCACCGTGGCAAACTCCTTCGACGGCTGTCGCGACAGCATCACATCGCGCACGACCTCATCACGATCCATCCCGTATTCGATCATCAGATCTGGGATCTGGTCTTCCACCAGCGGCGTCAGCACGTAACCCGGACAGATCGCATTTGCAGTGATCGGTTCCTGCGCCGTCTCAAGCGCGGTGGATTTCGTCAGCCCCACAATCCCATGCTTGGCCGCGGAATAGGCTGATTTAAACGGGCTCGCCCGCAGCCCGTGCGAACTGGCCGTGTTGATCACCCGGCCCCACCCGGCCATGCGCATCATCGGCAGCGCCATCGCCGTGGTGTGGAACGCAGCCGTGAGGTTGATGGCAATAATCGCGTCCCATTTGTCGGCGGGAAACTCGGGGATCGACGCGATGTACTGCATGCCCGCATTGTTGATCAGGATGTCGCAGGCGCCTGCTTTCTCGATCAGTCCTCGGCACGCTGCAGGATCCATCAAATCGGCCTGGATGTAGCGGGCCTGCACCCCAAACTCATCGGCCAGACCTTTGGCCAGCGCATGGTCTTCCTCCCGATCCGTGAAGGAATTCAGAATCACGTTCGCGCCCGCGCGGGCCAGTTCCGTGGCCATGCCGAACCCAATCCCGGAATTTGACCCCGTGATCACGGCCGTTTTCCCTGCAAGGATCATGACATCCCTCCCCTGTTTGTCTGCCAGACCCTGCCACGCGGGCGTGCCGACATTCAACAGACCTTACATGTGCGAAACCATCCGTCAGGACGGACGAGCGGCCCAGATCGAGAGAACGATTAACCAAAAAAAACGCCGGCACGAAGCCGGCGTTAAGTTATTGAGGCAGGTTTCATACAGGCAAGAAACCTATCGAGCAGTACCCAAGGTATACGCCATAGATTGCCGTTATCCAAGCTAAAAGTTTGAAAAGGCTTCAAACCCTCTTTACCGTCAGAGCCAATGAAACAAGGCACAGATGGGATTGTTGCGAAATTGAGACCAATTTATTTCCTCAACCGATTGGGCAAAATCTGCGGAATCGCGGCGTTTGCCCTGTCAGGCTTGCTGACCCAACCGGCAGCGGCAGAACCTGCGCACGGCATAGCTATGTACGGGGCACCCGCACTACCACCGGATTTTGTGTCCCTGCCCTATGCAAACCCGACCGCGCCCAAAGGCGGACGCGTCGTCACCGGCAACATCGGCAGCTTTGATACGCTCAACCCGTTCACCCTGAAGGGCAGCGCGCCGTGGCAACTTCGGTTCCTGACCCATGAAAGCCTGATGGCGCGATCTTATGATGAACCCTTCACGCTTTACGGGCTGCTGGCCGAATCAATTGAGACGCCGGAAGACAGGTCATGGGTCGAATTTACGCTGCGCGAAGAGGCCCGATTCTCTGACGGCAGCCCCGTCACTGTTGAGGACGTGATCTGGTCCTATGAGACGCTGGGCACGCAGGGTAACGCCCGCTACCGTGGCCTTTGGCAGTCCATTGATAGCATTGAGGCCACCGGCCCCCGGTCGGTGCGCATCACGTTCAACCGCGAAGACCGGGAATTGGCCTTGATCGCAGGACTGCGGCCCATTCTGAAAAAGGCCCAGTGGGAGGTGGCGGAGTTTGACGCGGCCCGGTTGGAAGACATTCCCATCGGGTCCTCCCCTTATGTGATCGACGACTATGAGGTGAACCGCTTCGTCACCCTGCGCCGCAATCCCGAATACTGGGGCAAGGATCTGCCTCTGCGCCAGGGCGTTGCCAATTTCGATGAGCTTCGGATCGACATGTATTCCGACGCCACGGTGATGGAGGAAGCATTCAAGGCCGGTGCGATTTCCTACATGCGCGAATTCAACGCTGAACGTTGGGCGACGCAATATGACTTTCCCGCTGTCCAGTCCGGCGAAGTTCTGAAGTCTGAGATCCCCCATGCCAAGCCATCGGGCATCACCGGCTTTGTCATGAACACCCGCCGCACGCCGCTGGATGATTGGCGCGTGCGGCAGGCGCTGATCCAGGCGTTCAATTTCGAATTCGTCAATGACACGCTGACGGGAGGACGCCAGCCGCGCATCACCTCTTATTTTTCCAACTCGGAACTGGGCATGCGCGACGGCCCCGCCACGGGCCGCGTGTTGGATTTGTTGCAGCCCTTGAAAGAACACCTCCTGCCCGGCGCGATAGACGGCTACACCCTGCCCCAGTCTGACGGCACCAAGCGCAACCGCGCCAATATCCGTGAAGCGATGGCCCTGCTGAACGAGGCCGGCTGGACCGTCACCGATGGCAGGCTGACCAACGCCGCGGGCCAGCCACTCATCCTGCGGGTGCTCCTGCAACAGGATGCCCTGCTGACCCAGGCACGCACGTACATGGATATCTACGGTCAAGCGCTGGAAAGGCTGGGCATTGAGCTTACCATCCAGACTATCGACAGCGCGCAATTCAACGCTCGCGTGGCGGAGTTCGACTTCGACATCACCTTCATGCGCCGTGCCCTGTCGCTCAGCCCCGGCAACGAACAGCGCAGCTATTTCGGGTCCGAGGTCGCAGACCAGGAGGGTAGCCGCAACCTGATGGGCATGACGTCGCCTGCCGCAGACGCGCTGATCGGCGAAATCCTGTCCTCTCAAAGCCGCGAAGACTTCGTCGCGGCCGTGCGTGCGCTGGATCGGGTGTTGATTTCTGGCCGCTATGTCATTCCGATACATCAATATTCTGTTGGCCGGATTGCCCATTCAGCTGATTTGCACTATCCTCGCAATCAATTGCCGATCTACGGGGATGGGGTTTGGTTCCTGCCCGAAGTTTGGTGGTATGAGGCAGTAAAGCAGTAGAGGCCGCAAAAGGCCCGCTATAGGTGAAACATGAAAAAGCTGTTTGCAGTGGCGTGCATCGCCGTGACCCTTGCCGGTTGCGCAACAATTGACGGTATTGGCCGCGATGTGTCTGGTGCCGCGCGCGGTGTTCAGAGCTGGTTCTGATCCAGGTTTGATCCTGTCCGGGGCACGATGCGCCCGTCATGAAACTGTCACATCCCTGCGCTACGCCGCAGGGCATGAATATACTTGTCTTGTGCACGGGCAACTCGGCCCGCTCCATCCTTCTTGAAAGCATCCTTAACACCGAAAGCCAAGGACGCGTCACGGCGTTTTCTGCGGGTTCCCAGCCGGCGGGCAAAGTGCATCCGCAATCCCTTGTTTTGTTGGATCAAAAGGGTCATGCGACCGATACCGCGCGATCCAAAAGCTGGGATGAATTTGCCACGGCAGACGCCCCGAAAATGGATGCTGTCATCACTGTCTGCGCATCTGCGGCGGGGGAGACCTGCCCCATCTGGCCCGGCGCGCCCGTGCGCGCCCATTGGGGTGTCGATGATCCGGCCAAGGCGGATGAGGCGGACTGGGAAGAGGCCTTCAATCTAGCCTTTGACGCCTTGCATCGCCGCGCGGTGGCCTTCCTTGATCTGCCCTTTGAAGCCATGGAAGTCGACGAGCTAAAAGAAGCTTTGGACAGGATCGGTGAACTCTAGAAAAGCAAGCCCCGGAGCGGTATCAAAGCGCCCCAAGCCGCCCGGGATGGGAGGATGCTGTCCTGCCGGCTATTCCAATGCCCGCTCTGTCACCACCATCACGCTTTCCGCACCCGCGCCGCGCAGCTCCCTTGCCAACCGCACCAATTCCTCAGCGGGCAGTTCGCGGTCAGGCACCAGACGCACCGTCTTGCGCTCTTCCTCAGTGCGGCCCGCCAGGAATTCTTCAATGGTTGCAATATCTTCCCCACGATAGCTCAAGCGCCCATCGGGGTGCACCACCAACGTATCCGGCGGCAGCGCGCCTTCCAGATCGGCCGTGCGCACCAAATCGAGATCCCCATCCAATGGTCG
>JBCCAJ010000349.1:0-3759 GCA_039814845.1 Pseudomonadota bacterium
CCAGTGAGTGACGCCTTGCCATAACCTTCCACCGCGCCGCCCGTGGCTTCCAGCACCATATCGGTCAGCAACTTGCCCAATACCGGCCCGTGGCTCTGAATTTCAGGGCGGAGGTTTTCCACATGGCCGCGCCCGAACCACGGATTGCGAATGATCGCCATGGCGGCGATCAATTTCGTAGGGTTTTCAACAGCTTTGAAGCCTTCCTTCAACGTTTCCTGGACGTGCAGAAGCGTACGGCGAATTTCTGGTTCAGGCATGGGCCAGTTCTTTCTGTGCAAAGGCAGGCATCACCTTGTCGATGAAAAGCTGAAGAGAGCGCTTCTGCTGCGCCATGTCCATCCCCATAGACGCGTAATACACGAACGCATCCGCCCCATAGGCACGGTGGGCCTCCAGCTTTTCGATCACCTGATCGGGCGCGCCGAACATCAGGTTTGTCTCTAGCATTTCGGGGTCCACACGGGCGTTGCCATCCAAGTCGGCCAGTGGAACTTGTTCCGGGAAACCATTGTTAACCTGACCTTTTTTCATCATCAGGTTGCCGAATTGACCCAATACATGACGGATCGAACGCAACGCCTCTGTCCGGTCATGTTCATTCTCATAAACGGCCGCATGGCGCATCACGGCCCATCGACCGGCAAAAGGCTTGCCGGCTTTTTCCACGGCGTCATCCAGACGTCTGCGATAGGTTTCAACCTCGGACATGGGCATGGTCAGCGGCCAGCTGAGGATGTCGCAGCCATGTTCCACCGCGTAATCGAACGTCACCGGCGCGCGGGCGGCGACCCAGACGGGCACATCCTGTTGCACAGGCTTGGGGCAGGACGTGGCGGTTGGGAACTGCCAAAATTCGCCGTCATGGGCATAGTCGCCTTCCCAAAGTTTCTGCACCACGGGCAGGCTTTCCTGCATGTAGCGGTAGCTGTCACGCTGATCGAGTCCGGGTTTCATGCGGTCGAATTCCCGCTGATAAGCCCCTGATCCTATGCCGAATTCTAGGCGCCCGTCGCTGAGAAGATCCAGCATGGCGGCCTCACCGGCCAGATTGATGGGATGCCAGTATGCGGCGTTTACCACGCCGACGCCCAGACGTATGTTCTTGGCATGCTCCCCCCACCACGTGAGCAACTGGAAGGGGTTCGGCGCAATCGTCATCTCAAGCGCGTGATGCTCAGCCGCCCAGGCGATCTCAAACCCCGCGGCATCGGCCATCTGGACCATCTCAAGCGTGTGGTCGCGCACGGCTTTCATTTCGGTGGAGGGATCCATCCGTTCGAGGTTGATGGCAAGGTGGAACTTCATGTCTGGCTCCTGTCAGGTGTCATGGTGGTTCGGTACCAACGGGCAAAGCTTGCCACGTTGGATTCCAAAAGCGGGTGCAACAGGCCCGGCGCGGCATCGGCGCATTTCAGGCCAAGTTGTTGGTTTTCCAGCGCGGGGATGTCTTCATCGATGGCCGCATCCAGCCGGTCGAGATAGGCGTTCAGTTTGTCTGCATTGCCCTCCGCCTCCAGCGTCTCAGGCGCAAAGCAGGAGGTTTGCACCACGCGGCAACGGTCAGGCCCCAGCGGGTAGGCCTCATAGCTCCACATCGCGTCGGAACTGGCGGCGAAGGTCATGTTGGGGAAAATCCAGCTGTAGCGCACACCGTTTTGCGCCCGCCCAGTCAGGCCCGGCATGGGCGGCAGGGCTTTGTCCTGTTCGGTTTGCAAAAGCCCGCCTGTGCCTTCGGTGCTGCCGAATTGGGTGGCAAAAGCGCCAGTGGCCGCATCACCCGGATCGGGGCGGCCATAGATCGCATCAACCGTGTCGGGATGCACGAATGGCAGGTGGTAGTATTCGTTGAAGACCTCAAGGAAAGCCTTCCAGTTGCAGCCCACCACCATGTCCCGGCGGCGCAGGGTTTTTAGGGTTTCCAGCGGCCATTCGGCGTGGAGTGGTGCGAAATTGCCCAGCTGCGTGTCGAGATCGGGGGCATCGGGGTTAAGGCATAAAAAGACAAAGCCCAACCGTTCTTCCACGCGGTAGGCGATGAGCGCGTGATCGTCTTTGGAAAAGCCCTCGGCCTCTTCCATATGGGGCGCGGCGGCAAGCGTGCCATCCAAGTGGAACATCCAGGAATGAAAGGGGCAGCGCAGACCAGTGCAGCGCCCCTCCCCCTCCACCAAACGCGCGCCCCGGTGGCGGCAGGCATTGGCGAAGGTGCGCAAACTGCCTTTGCGGTCGCGCAGCAGGATGATCGATTGGCCCGCGATATCGAGTGCGATGTAGCTGCCGGGTTTGTTCACCATATCGGCGCGGCCGACGGAGAACCAATGCGTGCGGAAGAGGGTTTGAGCTTCTTGCTTTGTACCTTCCTCGGATGTGTAGGCGGTGGCCGGCAGCGCATTGGTGGTTTCAAATCCGGGCGTATCGAGCATGCCTTGCGTCCTTGGCTTTGGGTCGGGAAAACAGTGCCATAGAAAGTGAGTTCTTGAAATTGAATTATTTTGGGTAGAATGTTCGGCTATATCGAATTTTGATTTGCGCTGCGGCGCGGAATCAAGGCCCTCGGGCCGCCGCGCCTTCGTCCGTTGCCCCCTCTCACGCATGCTGCGCATGCGTTGCCGGCAACGGACAAGCGATTGCTTGCAATCGCTGAGAGGAGGGCTCCACGTCACACCTTTGGTGTGCCAACTATAAGTGGCGCGCCTCTGGCGCGACGGCCTGGCGAAGGCGCTCTGTTGGGGATTAGGGGGAAGAGATGAATATTGCGGCTTTGCAAACCTTTCTTGCGATTGTTGACACGGGCTCCCTTGTCCGGGCCTCGCAAACCCTCAACGTCACCCAATCCACTGTCACCGCACGGCTCAAAACCCTGGAGGAGGAGCTGGGCCAGCAACTGCTTAACCGGCAGAAATCCGGCACCACGCTGACACCTGCGGGCACGCGCTTGCTGAGCTATGCACGGATCATGACAGGTCTTTGGCGGCAGGCGAAATATGAGACGGGGTTGCCGGCGGGGTTGGCCTCGGTTTGCACATTCGGCTGTGATCCGGGGCTGTGGCACGGGCCGGGGCGCGCGTTTTTCAATGGGGTGATCGCAGAGAACCCCGATATGGCGCTGTCTGTGCGTCAGGGTGGCGCGCGGGATCTGGAGCGCTGGCTGGCGGAAGGCGCGGTGGATGTGACCCTCAGCTTTGAAGGCGTCACGCGCGGGGCGCAGACGGTCTTTGCCCTGCCGCCGGAACCCATCGTGCTGTATTCCGACCGTCCCGAAACGCCGATGGATTGTGACCCGCTTTATATTTTCGTCGATCACGGCGAAGATTATCGCCGCCAGCACGCAGAGGATTACCACCATGCGGGCGTGGCGCGGATCAGTTTTGACAGCGCGTGGTGGGCGCTGCAATGTCTGCTCGATCGGGGTGGGTCAGCCTATTTGCCCAAAGCGTTGGCTGCGCCTTATGTAGCGGAGGGACGGCTTTTTGAGACCGCCAATGCGCCGATCTATAGCCGCAAGAAAAGCCTGATTGTAAATGATACCGCGCTGATGAACTGGGCGTGGTTTGACCTGCTGGTGTCGCGGATGCGCTTGCCAGAGCAAACGGGGCAGACCTAGCCTACGCCCAAAGGGAGGCGCTATGACCGATCGTTACCAGAAATCCATGATGGATAACCTGTACTGGTGGGGCATTCCCACCCTGTTCCGCTGCCCCCATGAAGGGCCAGAAGGGCAGGATATCGCGCTTGTGGGCGTGCCTCATTCAACGG
>JBCCAJ010000487.1:0-2171 GCA_039814845.1 Pseudomonadota bacterium
GGCCTGTCGAAGGGACATTTTGACCTTTCCGCGATGCGGCATAAAACCATAACTAACTGATAAATAATAATAAATTCTTGACGCGCAAGTGGGGTGCGACATACCGTCAATGCATCGCCGTAGGGTGAAGGTACCAATACAAAGCGCCGCGCTTGAGGAGAGCGCAAAGGTTTTGGCACCGAGAAGGGGCAAAATTTCAACTGTCACTCCTTGGTTGAGGGGCTTTCGTTCAACGGACGAGAGTGACCGGGCGACCGGTTCTTGAGCGTGACATCGTGCGCGTCGGTTGTGGTAGGGGCCACGACCCCGTGTTGAGGTGAACGCATAACCTGGGAGGAAGCTTTATGAAGCAAAATCGCTATAAAACCTGGCTGACTGCTGCAGCCTTGGCCACCGGCCTTGTTGCAGCGGATATGGCCGTCGCAGCGGATGACGCGTCGGGGGAAACGCAATATTTCCCCATCGCCTCAAGCCGTGTGGGCCCTTACTCTGCCATGGGCACCGGATATTACGGTGCGCAGATCGATTACCTCAACTACGTCAACATGAATGGCGGCGTGAATGGGGTGATGCTGACATGGCAGGAATGCGAAACCGAGTATAACGCCGTGAAGACGGTGGAATGCTACCAGCGTCTGCTGGAAAAAGACGGCCAGAAAATCGTGGTGTTTGATACGCTGGGCACGCCTGGTGCGTATGCCGTGATCAACCGGATGGCCGAAGATGAGGTTGTTCTGGCGCAATACGGCTATGGCCGGACAGACGCGGCAGACGGCACGGTTTGGCCTTGGGTCTTCAACGCGGCTGGCCACTACTGGTCGCAGATGGCTGTGAAGCTGAAGTTCATGGCTGAACAGGAAGGCGGCGTGGAAAACATGGCCGGCAAGAAGATCGTGCATATGCACATCGACAGTGCCTATGGTCGTGAGCCGCTTCCGGCGATGCGCGCAATCCTCGCGGAATGGGGCGCTGAACTGGTGGAAATCTCCATCCCGCCGCCCGGTCTGGAACAGCAATCCCAGTGGTTGCAGGTCCGTAAAGAACGTCCCGACTGGGTCACGTTCTGGGGGGCTGGTTCGGGTATGAACTCCACCGGCATGACCAACGCCGCCCGGATCGGGTTTGACCGCGAAAAGCTGATCTATGTCACCTTCGGTGCTGCCGAAGAAGACATGTTCCCAGCAGGCGACGCCGCCACTGGCACTTATGCCATGGCGAACGCGCTTCCGGGGGATCAGTTCCCGCTGGTGCAGTCCATCAAGGAAACGGTCTATGGCGCGGGCAAGGGCAACCTGTCTGAAGACAGCCGGATCGGAACCGTCTACTGGAACCGTGGCTTGGGTGCTGCCGTGACGTATATCGAAGCGTTGCGTGTCGCCCAAGAGATGCACGACAAAGTCGGCAAAGCGGTGACAGGCGCAGAATTCCGCGCAGGCTATGAAAGCCTTGTCATGGATGATGCGCGCCTCGAAGAGCTTGGCATCAAAGGCATGATCGCACCCTTCTCCATGTCCTGCGCGGAAAACGCAGGCGCGGGCAAGTTCGCGATGATGCAGTGGGATGGTGAACAGTTCCAGCAGGTCTCCGATTGGGAAGAACCGCTGGATCCGGGCTACATTCGTGGTCTGGTGGAAGCGTCTGCTGCGAAGTTCGCCGAAGAGAACGGCATCACGCCAAGAGACTGCGGGTAATACCTCTTCCTACAGTGTCTGATGCGGGGGGCCGCCAAACTTGGCCCCCTGCACATCGCACCGACGCAATCCCATGCGCAGTGCACGTATCGAATTCTAGCCGGGTGACGGGGTTCTCATGAACGCAACGACCGATAATATTCTGGAGATCGACTCCATCGAGGTGGTGTATGACAGCGTGATCTCCGCGCTGCATGACGTCACCCTCTCTGTCCCACGGGGCAAGATCGTGGCCCTACTGGGCGGCAATGGCGCGGGCAAAAGCACCACGCTGAAATCCATATCCACCATGCTGGCCGCCGAACGGGGCAAGGTGACCAAAGGGTCCATCACCTATGATGGCACCGCCGTAAAAGGCCAGGACCCGGCGCAGATGGTCGGCCTTGGCCTTGTGCAGGTTCTGGAAGGGCGTCGCTGTTTCGGCCACCTGACGGTGGAGGAAAACATCATCGCGGGTGCCTATTCGCGCAAGCTTTCCAA
>JBCCAJ010000009.1:0-15888 GCA_039814845.1 Pseudomonadota bacterium
TGCGCCTACACCGGCTGGGGAGAGGGTTCGCTGGAAAAGCTGGAAGGGCTGGAACAACTGCGCTTCATGGAAAACCATCGTCCTGTGCTTTGTGTCGAGGTTGCGGCGCGTGGGCGGCAGTTTTGGGAGTTGAATAATCCCGAAGATGTTCACCGGATTGAAACCATGATGCGCGACATGGAATTGGTGTAGGTGCCGAAGAAACTACATACTGTACTGAAAAGAACAGGTCTGTTACATCCTTCGAACGCCAGATCAGGCCTGAGGAACAGTTGGGTGAACTGGCAAACGTTTAAGGTCCGGACCAACTTGGACCAAACGAGCAGGAGAAGATGATGCGTAAGAAAGTGTCAAAGGCGATTTTTCCGGTCGCTGGTATGGGAACACGGTTCCTCCCCGCGACAAAATCAGTGCCCAAGGAAATCATGACACTGGTGGATCGCCCCTTGGTTCAATACGCCATCGATGAAGCGCGTGAAGCCGGGATCAAAGAATTCATTTTTGTTACCTCGCGCGGGAAAAGCGCGCTTGAGGATTACTTTGACGACGCGCCGCAGTTGGAACAGGCCCTGCGCAAAGCTGGCAAGACCGAACTTTTGGAGATCTTGAAAAGCACCAATATGGACAGCGGCGAAATTGCCTATCTGCGCCAAGCCAAGGCGCTGGGCCTCGGTCACGCGGTCTGGTGCGCGCGGCGTTTGATTGCCAATGAACCCTTTGCCGTGATCCTGCCCGATGACGTGATCGCGGGCGAAAAATCCTGTCTCGCGCAGATGGTTGAAGCGTTTGAAGAAACGCAAAGCAATATGGTCGCCGCGATGGAAGTGCCGGAATCCAAGGCCTCTGCCTACGGTGTTCTGGACGTGAAAGAGGATATGGGTTCGATCGTGTCCACGAAGGGCATGGTAGAAAAGCCCGCGCTGGGTGAGGCGCCATCGAACTTGGCTGTCATTGGCCGCTATATCCTGACGCCCACGGTTCTTCAAAAGCTGAACCAGAAGAAGACAGGCGCGGGCGGTGAAATTCAGCTGACTGATGCGATCTCTGATGCACGCGAACAGGACGGGGAAGAAGTCTATGGCTTCCGGTTCAAGGGTCAGCGGTTTGATTGCGGGTCAAAGGCCGGGTTCTTGCAGGCGACAGTGTCTTTCGCCTTGGAACGCGATGATCTGCGCGAAGATCTTTGGGCCTTTATCAACGATCTGGTTCACTCCGAGAAAGCTGCGCAATAAGGTATCTGCCCGTTGACGAATATTCTGGTCACTGGCGGCGCGGGGTACATCGGGTCGCACGCGTGCAAGCTACTGAAGTCCCAAGGTTATACTCCGATTACGTATGACAACCTGGTCACAGGCTGGCAGGACGCGGTTCAGTTTGGCCCGTTTGAACAAGGCGATCTGCGCGATGGCCCGCGTTTGGCAGAGGTCTTCGCAAAATACAAACCCACCGCTGTCATGCATTTTGCCGCGCTGTCCCAGGTGGGCGATAGCATGAAAGATCCCGGGGCTTATTGGGATAACAATGTGGGCGGATCGCGGGTTCTGATGCAGGCCGCGGTGGATGCTGGATGTCTGAATTTCGTCTTTTCATCCACCTGCGCCACCTATGGCGATCAGGACAATGTGGTGCTGGATGAAGACTGCGCCCAACATCCGATCAACGCCTACGGTGCGTCTAAGCGCGCCGTGGAAGAGATGCTGGTGAATTACGAGGCCGCTTTTGGCCTGAACCATGTGATCTTCCGCTATTTCAACGTGGCGGGTGCTGATCCGGAGGCCGAGGTGGGTGAGTTTCACCAGCCAGAGACGCATCTTGTTCCGTTGATGCTCGATGCTATCGCGGGCAAGCGGGATGCATTGACGATCTACGGCACCGATTACGACACACCCGATGGCACCTGCATTCGCGACTATGTCCATGTGATGGATTTGGTCGGCGCGCATGTGCTGGGCCTCAAATGGCTGGAAGACGGCAAGGGCAGCCGCGTCTTCAACCTTGGTACCGGGACCGGATTTTCAGTGCGCGAGGTTGTCGATCATTCGGCGGCTGTGACCAACCAAGCAGTACCTGTTGTTGAAGGCGCGCGGCGCGCAGGGGATTGCACCAAGCTTGTCTCAGGGTCCACCCGGGCAGAGTCTGAACTGGGATGGACGCCCAAAATGTCGTCTCTTGAGCGTATGGTTTCAGATGCGTGGCGGTGGCATCAAACTGGACATTACGACAAATAACGCCGATTCTGCCCCAAAGAGAGAGCAGTATGGCAAACGGCACCCTTTCTACGGCCTGGTTGCGGTATCGTTTGCGGTGGAAACGCCGCAAATTGCTGTACCGTGCGCTGCGCAAACGGCGGCAGTTGAAGCGCGTCTCTGACAAGACCGGGCAGATCGAGAAACACCATATCATTGCCGCGGCGACGGTGCGCAATGAGATGATGCGCTTGCCCTATTTTCTGAATCATCACCGCAAGCTGGGTGTCGACCATTTCCTGATTGTCGACAACAACAGCGATGATGGCACGCAACAGTATCTGGCGGCGCAGCCTGACGTTTCGCTCTGGTCAACGAAACACAGCTACCGTCTGTCGCGCTTTGGTCTCGATTGGCTGACATGGCTGCAAGGCCAGCATGCCAGCGGGCATTGGTGCCTGACACTCGATGCGGATGAGTTGCTGATTTACCCCCATTACCAAACCCGTCCACTGCCAGCGCTTATTGAATGGCTGGAACGCACGGATCGGAGATCCTTTGGCGCGCTTATGCTGGACATGTACCCAAAGGGACCGGTCAAGGATCATCCCTACAAGCCGGGTGATGACCCAACCCAGGTTTTGAGTTGGTTCGATGGCGGCAACTACATGGTCCAGAAACAAGAGAAGCATCAAAACCTGTGGATTCAGGGCGGCGTGCGAGCCCGGATGTTTTTCGGTGATGATCCCCGTCGCGCGCCCACCATGGGGAAGGTGCCGCTTGTGAAATGGCACTGGCGCTATGTCTATGTGAATTCCTCTCACGCGATCCTGCCGAGGGAATTGAATCACGTGTATGACGAGGAAGGGGGCGAAAAAACCTCCGGCATTTTGCTGCATACGAAGTTTCTGAACACGGTGGTGGAAAAGTCTGCGGAAGAGAAAGAACGCCGCGAGCATTTCAACAATTCCGAGCTTTATGAGGGGTACTACGACGCACTCATCGAAAATCCTGATCTTTGGTGCGAATATTCCATCCGCCTGACGGGTTGGAGACAGTTAGAGGCGATGGGCCTCATGTCTCGCGGGAACTGGATTTGATGCGCGTGATCCTTACCGAGAATGGCAATTGCCAAATGATGGCGTTTGGATATCTTCCACCCCGATGGGACAAGCGGGGAAGCATGGCCCTGGGGCGGGGGATCATCACTGAATTAAAGTGGTTTTGTGTTAATTTTTGCGGTGTATGGTGCCGCGGGATTTGCACGTCATGCAGAAGGTTTTTTGAGTGAGTGTTCTGACATCATATGGCATGCGATGGCGCCGCAAATATGCGAAGATGCGCGCGTATCGGAAGCATTTCGCGCTTCGGTCTGTGTCTGATCACACGTCTGATATCCGCACGGGCGACATCCTTCTGTTTTCCACCTTCCGTAATGAAAATGTGCGGCTACCCTACTTCCTGGATTACTACCGTCGTCTGGGCGTGTCGCATTTCCTGATGGTCGACAATGACAGCGATGATGGCGGGCGGCAGTATTTGGCGCGTCAGCCTGATGTGTCGCTTTGGACCACGAAATCCAGCTACCGCAAATCCCGCTTTGGTGTCGATTGGCTAAACTGGCTGCAGCGCAGCTATGGTCATGGGCATTGGTGCCTCACCGTCGATCCCGATGAGCTGTTTGTTTATCCGTTCTGTGATACGCGCCCCATCCGCGCATTGACAGATTGGCTGGATAGCTCCTCTGTCCGGTCCTTTGGCGCGATGCTTTTGGATATGTACCCCAAGGGCCGCATTGATGCCGTCCCTTATAGCCCAGGTCAGGACCCGATTGAGATTGCCGCTTGGTTTGATCCCGGCAACTACGTGATTGATCGCAACCCATCTTACTGGAACCTCTGGATTCAAGGCGGGCCACGGGCGCGGGTCTTTTTCCCGGATCTGCCCAAGAAGGCACCGGCGCTGAACAAGATCCCTCTTGTGAAATGGGACAAGCGCTATGCCTATGTGTCCTCCACCCACACGCTTTTGCCGCGCGGTCTGAACCTGACCTACGATCAATGGGGCGGAGAGAAGGCCAGCGGCGTGCTGCTTCATACCAAGTTTCTGAGCACTTTTGGCGACAAGGCGGAGGAGGAACTGGAGCGCAAACAGCATTATTCCGGCAGTGTCGAATACAAAGCATATGCCGAAAAAATCCAAAAAGATCCGGACCTTTGGTGCAATTGGTCCGAAAAATATATAAACTGGCGCCAATTAGAGATCCTGGGCCTGATGTCAAAAGGCAACTGGGCGTGAGGATAGGAAGGGCAGCACCGCGATGAGCGTCGGCATCATCATGCTGGTTCACACGGCCTTTGATCGCGCCGAAGAAGTGGCGCGGCACTGGGCGGCGGCGGGCTGTCCTGTGGTGTTTCATGTCGACAAGAACGTGAAGGACGAGGTGTATCACGACTTTGTCCAATCCCTTTCCGATCTCGAAGACATCCGCTTTGTTAAACGTCACCGCTGTGAATGGGGAACCTGGGGCCTTGTGTCGGCCACCCAGACGGCGGCGCAACGCATGTTGGATGATTTTCCCAATGTGCGACATGTCTACCTGACCTCTGGGTCCTGCCTGCCTTTGCGTCCAGTGCAGGAGCTGTTTGATTACCTCGACGCCCGCCCGCAGACTGATTTCATCGAATCCGCCACCACGGCCGATGTGCCATGGACGGTGGGTGGCCTTGATCGCGAACGGTTCCTGCTGCGCTTCCCGTTTTCATGGCGGCGTCAGCGGATCCTGTTCGATATCTACGTGAAGTTTCAGCGCCTCGTTGGGTTCAAGCGCAAGATTCCCAACGGGGTTGTGCCCCACATGGGCAGCCAGTGGTGGTGCCTGACGCGACAAACGCTTTCGGCCATTCTGCAAGACCCGGAACGCAAACGGTATGACAAGTTCTTCCGCTATGTCTGGATCCCCGATGAAAGCTATTTCCAGACGCTGTCGCGGCTTTATTCTCGTCAGATTGAAAGCCGGTCCCTGACCCTGTCGAAATTCGACTATCAGGGCAAACCGCACATGTTCTACGATGATCACCTGCAGCTGTTGCGCCGGTCCGATTGCTTTGTGGCGCGCAAGATCTGGCCCTTTGCCAACCGGCTTTATGATGCGTTCCTGACCGATCCCGGCGACGCTATGAAAAAAACTGAACCCAACCCGGGTAAAATCGACCGCATCTTTGCAAAAGCGGTGGAACGGCGTACGCGGGGGCGGCGTGGCCTTTACATGCAAAGCCGCTTTCCGGCGGAGGGGCGCGAAAATGGTCTGACGTGCGCGCCCTATTCGATCTTTGAAGGCTTCACTGAGCTTTTTGAGAATTTTGAGCCTTGGTTGGCCAAAACCACGGGCGCGCGGGTGCATGGCCATCTTTTCGCACCTGACAGAGTACAGTTTTCGGAAGGCCAGACCGTGATGAATGGCGCGCTGAGCGACAGTGCGAAGTTGCGCGATTATAACAAGCTCGCCTTTCTGACGAGTCTGGTTTGGAACACGCGGGGCGAACGGCAGTGTTTCCAAATGGGTCCCATGGACGCGATTGAAGACCTTGAGTGGGACATTACCAAAGATCCCAACGCGCAGGTCTCTGTCATCACGGGTGCCTGGGCTATTCCTTTGTTCAAATCAAACATGAATTTTGCCGATATCCGCAAAGAGGCTGCACGCCTGCAGCAGGTCGAAAGCACACATCTAAACGCGCTGCGCTCCGAATGGGCAAAGGCGCGTATCCGTATCTGGACCATGGCGGAATTCATTGAAGCACCGATGGAGCCGCTGCAAACCATCATCGATGAGATCGGCAAGACCCGGCGCAAGACGCTGGCCGAGGCCCCGAAACTGACAGACCTCACCGGCTTCCCGCAATTCCTGCAAAGCCTGAAAAACCAGGGCATGCATCCCTACCTTATGGGTGATTTCCCGATTGATCCCGGCACACCGGACAATCAGGCGCCGAAGCCCAAGCCCTATTTGATCAAGAAGTGATATGACGGAACGGTTCGATTACTTCGTGGTGCTGGCAGAGATGCGCACCGGGTCCAATTTTCTAGAAACCAACCTGAACGCGATGGAGGGCATCACCTGCCATGGGGAGGCGTTCAACCCGCATTTCATCGGGTATCCCAACAAGACGGAAATCCTGGGCCTGTCTCAGGCCAAGCGCGATGAATCCCCCGCCGGGCTGATCTGGGCCATTCGGGAACAGACGGAAGGGTTGGGCGGGTTCCGGTTTTTCCATGATCACGATCCGCGTGTGATTGACCTTTTTCTCGATGACCCGCGCTGCGCCAAAATCGTGCTGACGCGCAATCCGATCGAAAGTTACGTATCCTGGAAAATCGCGAAGGCGACGGGACAGTGGAAGTTAACCAATGTGAAGCGGCGCAAGGACAGCGAAAAGATTGATTTCGACGGTGCCGAATTCGATGCCCATGTCGATGAATTGCAGCAGTTTCAGATGTTCCTTTTGAATCGGCTGCAGACCACGGGGCAAACGGCATTTTACCTGGCCTATGAGGATTTGCAGGACCTTGCCGTAATGAACGGTTTGTCGAAGTTTCTTGGCGTTGATACGCAGTTGGAAGCGCTGGATGTGTCGCTCAAGAAGCAAAATCCAAGCTCGCTTTCCGACAAAGTCGAAAATTTTGAGGAGATGGAGCGCGCGCTGTCGGGCATGGACCGCTTTAACCTGACCCGGACGCCCAGTTTTGAACCCCGCCGCGGTGCGGGCGTGCCGGCCTTCGTCACCGGAGCAAAAGCGCCCATATTGTTCATGCCGGTGCGGTCGGGGCCCGAAGCGGCCGTACGCGAATGGCTTGCGAAGCTTGATGGCGTTGACGCAGAGACGCTGCCCACGCAGCTCAATCAAAAAGCGCTGCGCCAATGGAAACGCCGCAACAAAGGGCACCGCAGTTTCACTGTGCTACGCCATCCTCTGGCGCGTGCTCATAATGTGTTCTGCACCCGGATCCTGCCGCGCGGAGAGGGGACGTTCTCCGACATTCGCAAGACGCTGCGCAATTTCCACAAGCTGCCCATCCCAGGCGATTGGCCGTCCGAGGATTATACGCTTGAGGCGCACCGCGCCGCGTTCACGGCCTTCCTTGAATTTCTGCGCGCCAATCTGGCGGGGCAGACAAATATCCGCGTGGACGCCCATTGGGCGTCGCAAACAGAAGTGTTGCAGGGCTTTGCCGGGTTCTGCTTACCCGATCAAGTGATCCGGGAGGAGGAGATGCCGACCGCGCTGCCAGGTTTGGCGTGCGCCTTGGGCTATGATACGCCGCCAGCTGTTCCGACACCCGAGCCGGACGCGCCCTTCGCCCTGTCAGACATTTACGACGACACAATCGAAGAGCTCGCTGCGCAGGTCTATCAGCGCGATTACATGCTTTTCGGTTTTGAAGAATGGGCCGCGTCTTAGGCGGCTTTGACAGGCAGCGCCTCTGTCATGATCGTGTGCAGCGTCGCCGGGTTCCGGTTGGATCGCAACTTGGCGCAGATGTTCGGCTCTTTCAACGTACGGGAAATCAGCGCTAGCGCCTTGAGGTGTTCCACCCCCGCATCTTCGGGTGCGAAAAGAGCAAAGATCAGATCGACAGGTTGCCGATCCACAGAGTCAAAGTTGACTGGTTTTTCCAGAAGCAGCATGGCACCAATCACCCGTTCCACGCAGGCCAGCCTCGCATGGGGCAGCGCCACACCGTGGCCCACGCCTGTCGGGCCGAGGCTTTCACGTTCGAGCAAAGCATCAATCGCCGCACTGCTGTCGATGCGATAGGCGCAGTCGGCGAGGCCGCCCAGTTCGTGGAACAAACGCTTCTTGCTCGATACACCAGAAAGCACCCGTACGGCCTCCGGCTTGAGGATCGTGGACATGTCCATCACTGTTCGCTCCGTCAGATTGTCCGTTACCCAGTGTGGGCGCGTGGTTTACGGATCAATCCAGCCAATGTTTCCATCTTCACGTCGGTAGACGACATTTACGCCGTCCTTACCTTCGTTCCTAAAGACCAGCACCGGGGCCCCAGCCAGTTCCATTTGCATCACCGCTTCACCTACGGAAAGCGAAGGTATCTTGGCTTCCATTTCGGCGACGATTACGGGCTGCAGGCTGTCTGGTTCCGAATCCTCTCCCTCAGGTTCAGTGGCGAGGATATAGGAGGACGCACCCGAGAGTTCAACCGGTTCCGCACGCGTCCTGTGGTGGTCTTTCAACCGGCGCTTGTACCGCCTGAGCTGCTTTTCCATCTTCTCGCGGCATTGATCAAAAGCTGCGTATATTTCATGATCTTGCGCGCGGGCCTGGGCCGTCAAACCGGTGGACAAATGGATGGTTGTTTCGCAATTGAACGCGCCGCCAGATTTGGAAAAAATCACATGCGCATCGGTCGGCCGGCCAGCAAATTTCTCAATTACTTCAGACAGTTCCTGCTCCGCGTAACTTTGCAGGGCGTCGCCTACGTCAATTTGTTTGCCGCTGACTTGATATCGCATGGGTCCTCCTTAGAATGATGCAGACAGGGCACAGATGCGGACGCATCCGGTCTGTCGTGCCTACATCTTAATCACTTGCGCCGACCTGCCGCGCCGAACCCTGCCAGCGATGAAAATCGCATGGAGTGGATTGTGGGCGAACCGGGCAGGTCATTCCTCATTTGAGGCTTTAGCAGGTCCTCTTGTCAATGACTTTCCGGGGCTTGTTAACCTTTGAGGTGCCCGTCGCCGGGACCAGTCAGGTGATGCGAAAGTTATCGCCGAGATAGACGCGCCGCACGTTCTCATTGTTCACCACTTCGTCAGGTTTGCCCGACATCAGCACTTTACCGTCATGCAGGATGTAGGCGCGATCAACGATTTCCAGCGTCTCACGCACATTGTGGTCGGTGATCAAAACACCGATGCCGCGGGTCTTCAGATCGGCGACAAGGCGGCGGATATCCCCCACGGAAATTGGATCGACCCCCGCGAAGGGTTCATCCAGCAGAAGGTATTTCGGATCAGCCGCAAGACAGCGAGCAATCTCAACCCGTCGGCGTTCACCGCCCGACAGGGCCAGCGCGTGCACGCGGCGTAGATGTTCGATCGAAAACTCGGCCAACAGCGCCTCAAGCCGTTCGCGGCGGCGGTAACGGTCTTTTTCGGCGATATCAAGGATGGACATGATGTTGTCCTCCACCGACATGCCGCGAAAAATCGACATTTCCTGCGGCAGGTACCCGATGCCAAGCTTAGCGCGACGATACATCGGCAGGGATGTCACATTGCGCCCGTCGATCATCACGTTGCCACCTTCGGGCTGCACCAACCCCGCGATGGCGTAAAACGTCGTCGTCTTGCCCGACCCGTTCGGTCCAAGCAGCGCTACAACCTCACCCTGTTGCATGGTCAAAGACACATCTCGAATGACCACCCGCTTTTTGTAACTCTTGCGGATGGACCCCACGACAAGGCCGGTGTTTTCGTGAACAAGATGCAGGCGGCGGTCTACCATGAATTACTCCCCGCCTTGCTGTAGCACAGTTTTCACGCGGCCTGACATGTTTGCCGTGC
Organism: Pseudomonadota bacterium; assembly: GCA_039814845.1. Taxonomy (GTDB): domain Bacteria; phylum Pseudomonadota; class Alphaproteobacteria; order Rhodobacterales; family Rhodobacteraceae; genus Roseovarius. The sequence goes on from JBCCAJ010000009.1 coordinate 9,778, forward strand.
CAGACACTGTGTTGACCGTCATTTCTTCGGCAGCCACCGCGCTGGGGCCCTGAAGCAAAAGCACATTGCCGCGCATATAAATGAGGCCGGTTTCCAAATTGTAATCGGCGGTGCGGGCCTCGGCGGCGTCTTCCCCGCTCACCAGCGTGACACCACCCTTGGCGCGCAGTTCTTCAATGCCGCTTTGATCGTCTTGATAAATCACCAACACCTCAGGCGCGGACAGTCGCATGGTGCCTTGCCCGATCATCACATTTCCGGTGAAAACGGCGGTGCCATCGTCTTGGTTTACATCCAGATTGTCGGCGGTCACCTCAATTGGTAGGCCAGAATTTTCCTGAACATTGCCAAAGGCCACCTGACCCGTCTGTGCCGCCGCCATGCCGCCCAAAAGAAGGGCGGCAACCACAAAGCTATGCCGGATCAGTTTTGCCAAGCCTTAGTCCTCTTGGGGCGTGCCGGGTTCATATACCAGTTTGACCCCATCGGTGAAACGCAAATGCGCGGTGCCTGTTTCATCATTGTGTTCCAGAATCATGCGCCCTGCTGTCAGATCACCAGCGGGGCCCACACCCTCCACCGGGCCAGGGCTTTCGGCGAAAAGCCGGTCAAACTGTGTGTTGAGGGCATCCGTGGTGATGACGTAGCCCGTGCTGGTTTCCACCAGCACATCTCCCTCCAACGTCGCGCTGTTGCTGATCTGATTCATTTCGCCTTGGCGGGATGTGATATCAATCCCCGTGCCAGAGGACAGGCGATACTCCGCCGCCACATCTTCGGCCAGAAAGACATGGGAATTCGTGGTGGAGGGCCGCGTGTGTTCCGTCAGCAAGATCACCTCATCCCCCGATTGGGTCACGCCCGCGAAGGTCGCGTTGGTGGCACCTTGGTCTTCGGCCCGCTGTTGCAAATCGATGGTGGTGATCGGTACGGCTTTGGCCGGGTCGAACCCATCAGAAAAGAGGAACATGGTCGACAGGATGCCAAGCGCGGCCATGGGCAGGACAATTTTCATCAGCCCGACGATCCGTGAATGGAATTGGTCCCGCCAGCTCATGATTAATGCGCGAAAATGTCCATCTCGGGCCAGCCTTGCAGATCAAGCTTGGCCCGGGTGGGCAGAAAATCAAATGCGGCCTGGGCCAGTTCCGTACGGCCTTCGCGGGCAAGCATCATGTCCAACGCGTCGCGCATTTGATGGAGGTAAAGAACGTCAGACGCCGCGTATTCCACCTGCGCGTCGGTCAGGGTTTCAGCGCCCCAGTCAGAGCTTTGCTGTTGTTTCGAGATGTCGATGTTCAGCAGCTCTTGCAATAGGTTCTTCAGGCCGTGACGATCCGTGTACGTGCGCACCAACTTGCTGGCGATTTTGGTGCAATAGACCGGGGCCGTCAAAGCGCCAAAGGCATTCAGCATCGCGGCAATGTCGAACCGGCCAAAATGAAACAGTTTCAGCACGTCAGGATTCTCCAGAAGCGCGCACAGGTTCGGCGCCTCCGTCTGTCCTTTCGCAATCTGGACAACATGGGCATTTCCATCCCCGCCCGACAGTTGCACCACGCACAGCCTGTCGCGATGCGGGTTCAGCCCCATCGTTTCGCAATCAATGGCCACGATGGGGCCAAGATCCAGCCCGTCAGGCAGATCATTGCGGTAAAGGTGGTTGGCCATAGGGTAATCCTTTTCACCTTGGCGCGAGGCAATGCCTCTCTATGCCATGGAAGTTTCGACATACTCAATGCTACGTTGCTTTCATCTATGTATGCAGCCGCGTGTAACCTAGTGAGGCCCCTCCTAGTGACGTCGTGTGTGTAAAGTAAAGTTGACACTTCTGGTATGAACCCGATATTCTAAGCCCGTTGGAACGGAGGCCTACCATGGCAGAGACAACCCAAATGACCGTTCGTCGGGAAGAAAAAATTCCGACAGCCCTTTTGCGCGGCATACTGGTTCTGTTGGGGTTGGTTCTGACGCTTGTATTTTATGCCAGCATCACGGACCGTCCTTTGGTAGCACAGCCGCCCGATGGGGAAATTGTTTCGGAACGAATCATCTTTTTGCAAGGAACGCCCACTGGCGCGGCTCGAATTTTGGATGAAGAGGGCGCCGTGATCGTTCAATACGCGACGGGTGAAGGGGGATTCGTGTCTACCATTGATCGCGTGATCCGCCGTGAACGGTTGCGCAATGGCGTGCCGGGTGACGGTGTGTTGCATGTGCGGATGCGCGAAGGCGGACGGTTATCGATCTTTGATCCTACCATCGACCAAGAGATCGAGCTTGAATCTTTTGGGCGCGACAACATCGCAAAATTCGCCGCAATCGTTGAGTGAATCGCGGTTTTTCCTTCATTGAAATCGGTTTGATGTCACCCGTCAAATGCCTGCTTTGCGCATGGGGGTCATGGTGGGATCATCCCGCCTGAAAATCGTATAATTTCATTGACATCCCAGACTGTAAACTTAAACTGACAGTTGAGCTGTAGCGGTCTGACTGAGTCTCTCTCTCCAGACAAACTTGGTCAATCGCCGCTGCAGTTTCATGAGGCTGATGGTCTGCTTCGGTCAATCTAGCGTTCCCAAGGAACGCCAGATCGGTGCCGGTTCAGATTGCCCTTTCGCGTACCAGGCGCCCGGTAACGGGCCAGGCGTCTCATAAAGAAAGGGCCCTGTCCGAGGGATCAGTCATTCGCGCGCCACTTCACTGTCTGGGCTTCGGCCCAGGCGCATTTTGTCCGAGGGGCACGCTGTCTGATGCATAAAACACGCTGCAATATCTTTGCTGACATGCATCAGTCAGCGTTTCCTTTGGCTCATGACTTCCCGAGAAAGGAATAAATCATGGCGATGCTTTCTTTTGAAAGAAAGTACAGGGTCCCAGGGGGGACCTTGGTGGGCGGTGACCTGTTTGATTTTTGGGTCGGGCCCTACTACGTCGGCTTCTTCGGGGTGACGACGGCATTCTTCGCGTCGCTCGGCACGATACTCATCTTCTATTCCACTGCGATGGATGGGGTCTGGAACCCCTGGTTGATTTCAATCGAGCCGCCCGATCTGGAGGTCGGGCTGGGGCTTGCGCCGCTCAATGAAGGCGGCTTTTGGCAGTTAATCACCATATGCGCCCACGGCGCGTTCATAAGTTGGGCGCTGCGAGAGGTGGAGATCTGTCGCAAGCTCGGGATGGGATACCATGTCCCGATTGCGTTCGCAGTGGCGATCTTTGCTTACACGACGTTGGTGGTGATCCGGCCCGTTCTGATGGGCGCGTGGGGGCACGGCTTCCCGTATGGCATCTGGACCCACCTCGATTGGGTGAACAACGTCGGCTACGCCTACGGTAACTTCCATTACAATCCGGCCCATATGGTGGCGATCACGTTCTTCTTCACCACGACGCTGGCATTGGCACTGCATGGATCGCTGATCCTGTCAGCGGCCAACCCGGAAAAGGGCGAAGAGATGCGCACGCCGGAACACGAAGACACGTTCTTTCGTGACTTCATCGGCTATTCCATTGGGCCGCTTGGCATTCACCGTCTGGGATTGCTTTTGGCGCTGAATGCAGGGTTCTGGTCGGCAGTGTGTATCGTGATTTCTGGAACGGTCTGGTTCGATGCATGGCTCGACTGGTGGTACTGGTTCCCGGATATGCCCTTCTGGGTTGACATCGAAGGAGGCGTCAATGGCTGAGTATTTCAATATCTTCACGCAGACGCAGATTGATGGCCCTGCTGAAATGGGCATGGTCGAAGATGTCGATCTGAAAGAACGCACAAATGGCACATCCTTCAGCCGCCTTGTCGGTTGGTTCGGAAACGCCCAGCTTGGCCCCTTCTATCTGGGGGGGCTTGGCGTGGCCTCGATCGGATGCGGAGCAATCTGGTTCTTCATTGTTGGGATCAGCTATCTGGATCAGGCGGGCTATAACCTTGCGGTGTTTGCGCGCGATCTGTTCTGGCTGTCGCTGGATCCGCCATCGGCCGAAGTCGGGCTTGGCATTCCGCCATGGGATGATGGACTGGCTTGGTTTGTCGCCTCATTCTTCTTGCTGTGTGCTGTCATGCTTTGGTGGGCGCGGTCCTACTATCTGGCCAAGCAGCTGAAGATGGGCAAGCATGTCTTCTGGGCCTTTGGCGCGGCGATCTGGCTTTTCATGGTCCTGGGCTTCTTCCGCCCGATTGCCATGGGCAGTTGGTCTGAGGCCGTTCCATACGGGATCTTCACTCACCTGGATTGGACGATGACGCTCTCGGTGGTTTACGGGAACCTGTTCTACAACCCGTTCCACGCGCTTTCGATCGTGTTCCTCTATGGCTCCACGCTCCTGTTCGCGATGCACGGTGCGACCATTCTGGCGGTCTCTCGCTTCGGCGGGGATCGGGAACTGGATCAGATCGCGGATCGCGGGACGGCGACAGAACGGGCCGCGCTCTTCTGGCGGTGGACTATGGGCTTTAACGCCACGATGGAAGGGATTCACCGCTGGGCTTGGTGGTTTGCTGTGCTGACCACGATCACAGGCGGCATCGGGATCCTGTTGACGGGTACGGTTGTCGACAACTGGTTCGTCTGGGCACAAGAACACGGCTATGCGCCGCTGGATAACTAAGGAGTAGGATGGAAATGTCTGCCAACTACAAATCCACGGAAGCCCCGTTTGACGTGTCAGACGCTAGGCGGTCGATCACCAACCAGATGGTCAAAGGCTTTGTGATCGCGATGGTTACCTTCTTTGGGCCGGTTGTGTTCATCCTGGTGATCTATTGGGTCGGGCTGCTGTTGCCGCCCGAATCCAAAGAGGCCGATGATCCGACGCCTGACAGCTTCCCCATCGTGATGGAAGCCCAAGAGGCGGTCGAAGAAGGAACCGCCGTGGAAGAGTGAAAACACTCTCATACCCTTTTAACGAACACAAACGCCCGCCATTGTTTTGGCGGGCGTTTCTTCGTGGGTCGCTTGTCCGCCCTCGAGGGGGATTTCGGTTATCAGAGTTTGTTCACCGGCCACTTCAGAACCATGTTGCCATCCCGATCAGTGGGCACTTCACCTGCGCGCATATTGACCTGTAGGGCCGGGATGATCTGTTTCGGCACGGCCAGTTGCGCGTCGCGTTCGGTCCGGAATTCAATGAACTCATCTCGCGATTTGCCACCGCCCACATGAATATTCTGCGCCTTCTGGTCACCCACCGTCGTTTCCCATGAAATCGCCCGCCCACCAGGGCCGTAATCGTGGCAGATAAATAGGCGCAGGTCGTCGGGCAGGTTCAGAACCCGTTGGATGGAATCGTAAAGCTGCCCGGCATCTCCACCGGGAAAATCGGCGCGGGCGGATCCGCCATCAGGCATGAAAAGCGTGTCCCCCACAAAGGCGGCATCGCCCATAACATGGACCATACAGGCCGGCGTATGTCCCGGGGTGTGCATGGCAAAGCAGCGCATTCCGCCAACCATATAATCATCGCCGTCTTCAAAGAGCGCATCAAACTGCGAACCGTCGCGCTGAAATTCTGTTCCTTCGTTGAAGATTTTGCCGAACGTGTCCTGCACTGTCATGATGCCCCGGCCGATGCCGAGCTTGCCACCCAGTTCATCCTGCACATAGGGCGCGCCCGACAGGTGATCAGCATGGACATGGGTTTCAATAATCCATTCCAGCGTCAGCCCTTCCGTCCGAATATGATCGACCATGCGCCTAGAGCCTTCATAGGTCAGCCGCCCGGCCGCTTGATCAAACTCCATCACTGCATCAATCACGGCGCAGGCGGTGCTGCCCGGGTCTTGGACCACGTAGCTGATCGTGTTGGAGGCTTCGTCGAAAAAGGGGGTCACAATCGGTGTGGTGGACAGGTCAACGGAAGGGATGGTCATTGTAACCTCATGAGCAAACGCGATGACCCAACGCTACAGTATGGGTGCATCAATAGGCAACGTCGCTGAAATTTTATGCGTCATGTCGGCCGACTTGGGGTATTCTGCCGGGTGCGAGCAAGAGAAATTGAAATCTCAGGCGTAATTCCCATTTAGGGGAGATGCGAACACGGGAGGAAACGCGTCATGGCATATGAAAAAACAGATGAGGCAGTCGCCGGTCTGACGCCCATTCAGTACCA
>JBCCAJ010000234.1:0-5028 GCA_039814845.1 Pseudomonadota bacterium
ATAGGTCCCAGCAGCGCGGGCAATCTGACCACCTTTGCCGGGCTTCAGCTCAATGTTGTGGATGATCGTGCCGATCGGCATGCCGGAAAACGGCATCGCGTTCCCGGGCTTGATGTCAGCCTTCGCGCTCGCGATCACCTTGTCGCCAACAGCGAGGCGTTGCGGGGCAAGGATATAGGCCTGTTCGCCATCTTCGTATTTCACGAGGGCGATGAACGCGGTCCGATTGGGATCATACTCGATCCGCTCAACGGTCGCGGCCACATCGAATTTGTTACGTTTGAAATCAACGATCCGGTAGAGGCGTTTCGCCCCACCACCGCGGCGGCGTGATGTGATACGTCCGGTGTTGTTCCGGCCGCCCGACTTGGTCAAACCCTCAGTGAGGGCTTTGACAGGGCGTCCTTTCCACAGCTCCGAACGGTCGATCAGCACCAGCCCGCGCTGGCCCGGCGTCGTCGGCTTGTACGACTTGAGTGCCATGCTTTCTGTCTTCCGTCAGCTTAGCGGCGAAACATGTGTTTCGCCTATGTAGAGCGGGATTTAATCCCACTTAATGTAGGGCCCCGAAGGTCCCCGGTTCATATAAAACAGACTGCCCCGAACGAATCCGGGGCAGCAGATGCCGTGTATTAGGCACCTCACCCCTTCAGGTCAAGCGAAAGCGCTTCATAATCGTAGGTGGTGATCTCAAAGCGATTGCCCCAAGGATCCACGAAGTAAATCGACCACGCCATGTCGTGATCCACCACATCCGTGCGGGAAAGCCGCCGCCCATCGGCGTGCAATAGGTCCAGCCCCTCCAACCGATCCACAAAGCCCCGAAAGTCCTCCGCTGACACCCGAAACGCAATGGTCGCATCCCGTGACGCCGGTTTCGCCTCTCTGGCAAAAAGCGACAGCACCGGCAGCCCATCCGGCGTGGCAAGGATCAATGGCCCCAACGGATGCGCGGCCCACTCCGCCAGCGCATCGGCATGAACAAGTCCCAGCACCTCCTCAAACCACGCGGCGGCCTCTTCGCGGTCCGCGACCTCGACATGCACATGATCTATTCGTTCAATTCGCATTGCCCAAATCCTCAAAGTCTCGCAAGAGATTCTATTCAGCACCTTGGCGCGGAATCAAGGACGCAGTCCGCCGCGGCTTCGTCCGCTGCCCGGCAGGCGATTGCTCGCAATCGCCGAGAGGAGGGCCCCACCCAGGGCCTGGCGAAATTGTCGGGCTAGCGCTTCGCTCGAATACTCAACGGGACCCAACGATAAAGTGCTGCTGTCCAAAGGTCAGGATCATCGCCAGACCGCGGCCTGCCAAAGCCGCTCTGTCATGCCTCTACCGCGCACGCTGCGCCAACCACGCCGCCCAATCCGCTTCGCTTCCCCCAAAGGCGTTGAGGTCAATATTCCCCGCCACCCCCGGCAATTGCCCTGTGCTGCTATACTGCCAGAACCGCCAGCTTTGTCCCGGATAAACCCGCTCCGGCACCTCCGCCACAGCGCGCAGCCAAAACTCCTCCTTCATCTGCCCCAGCTGGTTGCGCTCATAGAAATCCGGCGTGGTGTAAATGACCGGCCGCTGGCCATATCGCTTTTCCACGATGCGCAGAAATCGTTTCATCTCCTTGCGCACCGTGGCGGGCGGCGGGCGTTTGGTGCAGGTGGGGGAAAACGGGTTCCACTCCATATCCAAAACGGGCGGCAATGCACCCTTCACCCGCGGGACATTTTTGATAAACCATCGCGCCTGCGTACGCGCGTCAGTGCAGAAGTAGTAGAAATGGTAAGCCCCCCGCGCGATCCCTGCCCGCCCCGCCGCGCGCCAGTTCTCCTTGAACTTGGGATCCAACAAATCGCCGCCCTCGGTCGCCTTGATAAACGCAAAGCGGATCCCGGCCCCGCGCAGAAGCCGCCAGGTGATATCCCCCTGAAAGCGCGCGACGTCGACCCCATGCACCGGGAACCGCGCGGGCGTGTAAGGGGTGAATTTCACCGGATCACTGTCGTTGAAAGTCGGTCCGGGTTCCGCCGCGAGTGGCAGGGCCAAAAGGATGAAGAACAGGGCGATCAATTTTCGAATGGGCAAATGTCGCATGGGAATGACTCAGTGGGTAATGCTCACCCCCACTCTAACGCGGAAACCCCGAGTGTCGCCATGAACTTCACCGAGGCCACGCCCCGGGCAAGCGCGCGCCTATGGCGTGGTGATCGCAGGCGGGCGCCGTCGCATACCACTCACCGCATTGCCCACAATCGCCGCCAGCAGAATGGCCCCGCCAAGCAGCGTGTTGGCCCCCGCCACCTCGCCCAGAAACAGCCAAACCCAAAGCGGCCCCAGCACCACCTCAGCCAACGAAAGCAGCGTCAACTCCGCCGCAGGCAGGCTGCGCGACCCCAATGTGTAAAGGATCAACCCCGCCCCCACCTGAAACACGCCCATGCCCATGGCAATGCCGCCATCTTGGACCGACAGGACCAACGGCAAACCGGAGGCAAGGCAAATGACCCCCATAATCACAAACCCAAAGACACCCGACAGAAAGACCGACGGCAGCATCTCTCCCGACCGGCCCCAGCGAAGCGCAACAGTGAAGACGGCAAACCCAAAGGCGGAGCCCAGTGCAGCCAGATTGCCCAACATCGCCCCGCTGTCGCCCTCGCCCGCGACCATCACGCCCACCCCGCAGATCGCCACGATGATGGCGATCCATGTGGCCCACCGCACGCCTTCGCGCAGCACAACCCATCCCAGCACCGCCGCCATGAAGGGGGCCGAGGCAAAAAGCAGCATCGCATTGGCCACGGATGTGGATTGAATGGCAAAGATCCCGCCCGCATAGGCCGCCACCAACGACAGCGCAGCGATCACGGCGGGCCAACCCATGCGGTAAAGCTGCGCGAAAGGGCCCTCTCCGGTGCGCAGCCGGATCACGATGTAAAGAAAGACGCTCAACGACACTGACCGATAAAGCAGGATCTGCCAGACCACCGCCTCTTCGATCATCCGAATGCCAAGACCCACAGTGGACCACAACACGCCCGCCATGAAAACGTAAATCAGGCCCAAGCGTCGGTCGGGCTGGGTTTGTGACATAGACAATGTGGTCTGATCCGGCATGGGATCACCCTAGACGCGCTCCACGCCGCCGCATGCCCGTTCGCGACATCTTCTGCGCGCAAATTGCGGATGAGCAACGGCTGTGTCATGCAGGCCGCAGGCAATTGAGACCGGAGACCCCCATGAAAAAACTGCTCACACTCGCCACGGTAACAACCCTCGCCCTCGCCGCGCCCAAACCAGGGCTGGCGCATAACGGGCAGGATTACCTCGGCTCTGTTTTCCTCTTTGCCCTTGCGGGCAACGCAGGGTCGGGTTTCTGCCCGCGCGGGTCTCTCTTGGCCGATGGCAGCCTGCTGCAAATCTCTCAATTCAGCGCGCTCTTTGCCCTGCTCGGCGCATCCTACGGTGGCGATGGCCGCACCACCTTCGCCCTACCTGATTTCCGCGATGCCGCACTTGTTTCGGCCAATGGCACCAAGATGGGGTATTGCATGGTTGTCGAAGGTGTTTTCCCAAGCCGCAGCTGAACGACGCTCCCCGGCGCGACATCAATGGCATAACCCGCCACGCCGTCGCCTGGCCCTGCCCGGGCCAAGCAAAGGCGCGACTGTATCGGTCTACAAGGGCAGCGCCGTATTTTATCCGTTAAGTGCGGCGCCGAAAAATCTGAAATATCAAACTCTCCTCGGCGAACCAAAATTGACGCACGCGCGGTATGTTCATAGCCTGACCAAATGAGGCCAATTTTTACAATTCATGCCGGAGAGTATCTGTTCGGTAAAAAACTGAAGAACATGCGACCAAATGCCGACCTGTGGCTTCCGGTTAAGGACAAAGGGATCGATTTTCTACTCACCGACCCTGACTTCAAAAAGCCGGTTGGTGTGCAAGTGAAGATGTCAAAAGACTACAGCGACGTTGAAGCCAAATCTGAATACGAAAAGGCGCTTGTTGCAGGAGGTTGGTTCACTTTTTCTCGAAAAAAACTGGAGCACTCAAATGCCGATGTCTGGAGCCTAATTCTGGTCCCTTGGCAAAAACGCGAGACACCCCAGTACATCAATCTAAGGCCACACACCCTTTTGAACCATCTAGAGGCCATACACGGCAGGAGGGACTCTTATGACCTCTATCCTTCGGTGTTTAGATTGAAAGGTGAAGGGCCAAAGAAGACGCACCAAAAACTTTGCGTGGAGACGAGAGGGCTCAGAGCATCGCAACGCTCCGATTTAGTGTCAGGGTCATTGGATCTTGGGCCCCGTGACTGGTGCCAGTTCTTGGACAACTGGAAGTTACTCGAGTCGATTGGAAATGAGGTCGATTGAGCAGTTTTGAACAAATCAGCGCTGCAACGAAAAACCCCGGCCACTTTCGCAGCCGGGGTTCTGAAATCAACGGTGGGGTGAAACCCCACCCTACGCTTGGGTCACAGACCGGTCGATACGTCGATCGTGTTGCCCTCTTCGAGCGTCACATAGGCTTTCTTGACGTCTTTGCGCGTGCCTTTGATGCCGCGGAAACGCTTGGTCTTGCCCTTCGAGATCGTCGTGTTCACAGCTTTCACCTTCACACCAAAGAGCGCTTCAACGGCTTCCTTGATCTGGGGTTTATTGCTGTCAATCGCCACTTCAAACACCACCGCACCGGCCTCAGAGGCCATGGTGGATTTTTCCGTGATGATCGGCTTGCGGATCACATCGTAATGTTCTGGTTTCGCGCTCATTTCAATCACCATTACCCAGACGGGCCTCCAGTGCTTCGACACCCGCCTTCGTGAGCACAAGCGTGTCACGGCGCAGGATGTCATATACGTTTGCGCCCATGCTCGGCAGCACGTCGATCCCGTCGATATTGGCCGCAGCGCGGGCAAAATAGGCGTTCACTTCCGCACCGTCGATGATCAGCGCGCGCTTCCAGCCCAGATCCTTGACCTGCTTGGCCAGATCCTTGGTCTTACCCTTTGATGCGGCC
>JBCCAJ010000358.1:0-3665 GCA_039814845.1 Pseudomonadota bacterium
GGCCGCTAGATCAGATCGGGTTACCGTGCTTGTCGTAGACAGGCTCGGGAACGATCACTTGCTGCTGCTGCTGCTGCTGTTGAGCACATGCAGCCATCGTGACGCCGATAACTACCAGAGTGAGAACTTTAACCACCTTCATTGGGCAGCTCCTTTCGCAATAAACACGGTCCATATAAAGATACATCAAATAGGTTGTCGACACCCTTTTCACGATAAGTCAGCGAAAAGCCCAAGCGCATGCGAACATCCCCTGAGGTGTTGCTTAGTTAACACTCCTTCACCCGAATCCGGCCCAGAATCGGACAAAAACCATGCAATTTCGCCTTTCGATCGGGTGACGGACCGGCAATTCCTCGCGCGCCATGCCCTATTTTGACCAAAGTGACTCGGCCCTAGCCCCCTGAAAACTGACGATTTGTCGCGGATTTGGAGAGAATCCCCCAAAACGTATCCGGGACGCATTCACGCGCTGTTCACTGTCGCGTCGATCGCGAAAATTGCTGCGTGTTTCTCAGGATCCTCAAGACGCCCTAGCCCAGAAGATCATGCGCCAGCTCCAGTGCGTCAATCAGCGTGTCGACCTCCCCTTGCGTATTATAAAGCCCGAAACTGGCCCGGCAGGTGGCTGACACCCCCAGATGATCCATCAACGGACCCGTGCAATGCTGGCCTGCGCGCACCGCCACGCCCTTTTTGTCCAGTATGGTAGAGATATCATGAGCATGGGCCGCGCCATCCAAAGTGAAAGAGAAAATCGCGGCCTTGCCCGGCGCGTTGCCCTGCACCTGAAGCCAGTTGAGCCCCGCCAGACGGGATTGCGTATAATCGCTGAGCTGATCCTCATAGGCGGCCACATTCTCCATTCCGAGAGTCATCAGGTATTCCAGTGCCACGCCCAACCCGATGGTTTGCACTATGCCCGGCGTGCCGGCCTCAAACTTCATCGGAGGGTCATTATAGATGACGGCGTCGCGGGTCACTTCCTTGATCATGTCACCACCGCCGAGGAAGGGGCGCATTTCCCGGAAGCGGTCTTTGTTGACGTAAATCGCGCCGGACCCCGACGGGCCATACAGCTTATGCCCCGTGATCGCGTAAAAATCGCAGCCCATCTCATCCAAGTTCACCGGCCCATGCACCGCCGCCTGAGAGCCATCAATCATCGTGGCCACGCCGCGTTCCCGCGCCACACGGCAGAGCGTTTCCACATCCACCTTCGTGCCCAGCACATTGGACAGATGCGAAACCGCCAGAAGTTTCGTACGCGGGCCGATGGCGTCAATGATGCGTTCCACATCCAGCGATCCGTCAGGTTCAATATCCACCCATTTCAGCACCACACCCTGCCGTTCGCGCAGGAAATGCCAGGGCACAATATTGGCGTGATGTTCCATGATCGACAGGACGATTTCGTCCCCCGGTTCCATCCGTGGCATGGCCCAGCTATGCGCCACCATGTTGATGCCTTCCGTGGTGCCGGAATTCAGAACGATCTGGTTTTCATCCGCCACGCCCAAGAAGCGCGCGATGATGCCCCGCACGCCCTCATATTTCTCCGTCGCGATGTTTGAGAGCGTGTGAAGCCCGCGATGCACATTGGCGTATTCATGGGCATAAGCGTGGGTGATTGCATCAATCACCACCTGCGGCTTCTGCGCAGAGGCACCATTGTCGAGGTAGACAAGCGGCTTGCCGTTCACCTCCCGCGACAGGATTGGGAAATCAGCGCGGATCTTATCGATGTCATACATTCGGGGCACCTCCGATGCCGAACGCCGCCAGAATGGAGGCCACGATTGTCATGAGGAATGAAAACGCCAGGAACCCCGCCACACACACGCCCAAAGCCTTGAACAAACTGTCAAACCTTGAGGCCGCATCGACAAAGGCCACGACGGCCCAAAGCCCCCAGAAAAAAGCCAGCAACATGCACAGTGCACCAATGGCCGGGATGATCAGGGACACTGCCGTGGACGCCACGGCAAGGATCAGCGTCATCACCTGCAGCCAAATCATCACTGACAGCATATCGCGCACCTCACCCTGCCCGCCGACCATGCGGCTGACCCAGTGCAGCACATAAACGGTGACCACCGATTGCCCCCAGTTGATCACCGCAAACATCAAGGGCGACGTAAACGCGGGCGAGCTGCGGATCAGACGGCCCAGCTCATCATCCGGAATGGGGGAGATTTGAAACAGCCCCGACACCAGCAGCGACAGCACAACCGCCATCAGCATCAGGGCCATCCAAAGCCCTTGGGTCGGCAAGCCGAGGCCGATCACATCCCGCCCGCCCTGGCGGGGATTGGTGAGCGTGGTCAGGAAAATGGTCTTGAATGTTGACGTCATGGTTATCCTGCGGCCCCCCAGCCGGCCTCTCTCATATTAGAGAGCCAGAACCAACCGAAGATGGCCAGCCAAATCACCCCAACGGCCGTCAGCGCAGCCCCCGGCCCGATGAAACCCGCGACCAGCCCGTGCAACAAAATGAACGGGCTCGCCGCCAGATAAGACCAGAACATCGCAAACCGGCTGTCATGGGCGGTGCCTTGGGCGCCGAAAACGCGGCACACCAGATAGGCCAGAAACGCCAGAAGGTAGAACGCCAGAGGCGCAATAAAGACCCACCCCATCAGCGCGCCGCCCAAGAGAGGCTGCAATTCCACCTCATCCAGATGGGCCTGCCGGGACAGCCGGGGCCATTGGGCAATGAAGGTGATGAGGCACCCCGCGATCAGCGTGGCCAGCACGCGCCCCTCACTTTCGCCAAGCGCCAAAAGCCTGCGCATCACGCGGCGCGGGCCACGGTAGCTGGCGACGACATCCCGAGTGATAGGCATCAGCCGCGCCGCCGTCCCAACCAGGCCTCTAGCCGAGAGACAATCTCGTCGCGTAACCCGTCATCTTCGATCTCTTCCACGGCCTCAGCAAGGAACGCCAGCGTCATCAGATCGGTGGCAATGTCCTTGGGCACCCCGCGCGCGCGCAGGTAAAACAGCCCTTCGTCATCAATTGCGCCACTCGTTGACCCGTGGGAACAGGCCACATCGTCGGCGTAAATTTCCAATTCCGGCTTGGCGAGGAACTGACTGTCATCATCTAAAAGAAGCGATTGACTGATCTGATAGCCATCCGTTTTCTGCGCGTCCGGTTTCACAAGGATCTTGCCTTGGAAAACGCCAGTCGCGCCATTGCGCAGGACTTTCTTGAACACCTGTCGGCTTTCGCAATTCACCGCGTCATGGGTGACGAACACCGTGTCATCGTGGTGGAAATCCCCATCACCCACGCAGGCACCGGCCACATGGGCCACGGCGTCATCGCCCGTCAGCTCCAGCACGCATTCGTTGCGCGTCAGCACGCCGTTGGCGGTCAGCGTGAAGGACTTGAAGGTGCTTTCCGTACCCAGACGGCCGAAAATATGGGTCACTGCGCGGCGTTCATGATCGCGCCCCATCGTGCGCACGTGGTGGAAGGCCGCGTTGTCGGCCACATCCACCTCCATCACCTTGTTAAATCGCGCCGCCGCCGGGCCGTTTTCCAGCACAGTGACGTCTGCCCCTTTTTCCAGCTTGATCACATGGTGAAGCGTCGCATCCGATGTCTCTGATTTATGGTGGTAAATCAAGTTGATGGGCTTGCTCGCCTGCCCGGACACC
>JBCCAJ010000480.1:0-2320 GCA_039814845.1 Pseudomonadota bacterium
CACCCACTGCGCCAGGCATTCTGCGGCGCGTCTGCCCATTTGCCGCGCGGGAAGATTCACAGTTGTCAGCGGTGGGTGGGTAAACTCGGACGCGGGTAAGTTGTGTATGGACACGATGGATACGTCACCCGGCACGGACAGACCAGCGCGGTGCAATTCGTGCAATGCCCCAAAAGCCATCACGTCAGACATGCAAAAGATCGCATCGAAGGGCGCACATTCCTTGATGGCCCTTTGCGTCGCCGCCACCCCACCCGCAACAGAGATCGGCCCCTCGAAAAACCAGCAGCTTTGCGCGCGGAGCGCAGATCGCGTGGCCTCTACCCGCGCGATGTTGCGGTCGTTGCCGGTCAACGGCCCGTGAATAACGACGACGCGTTTGTGCCCAAGCTCCAATAGATGCGCACATGCCGTCTCTGCCGCCAAGCGATTGTCATAGCCCACAGTGGGCAGATGATACCCGTCATCATAGTAAGAGATTGCCACGGCCGGAACCTTGGTGCGCCGCAGCAAATCATACAACGCGTCGCTGTGATCGACCCCGGTGACGAAAAAACCTTCAACCCCGACATCGACCAATTCCCGCGCTTTGCTGGCCTCCTTTTCGGGGTCATCATCGGTTGTGGCCACGATCAAGGAAAACCCATGCTCCACAAGCGTCTGTTCGATGCTGCTGATGGTGAGGGAAAAGATATCACTTTCCAAAGTGGGGATCAGCGCGCCCAAAAGGCGGGACCGCCCCGAATTGATCGCAAACGCAGCAGCAGAGCGGACAAACCCCAATTCCTCAATCTTGGCTTCCACACGGGCACGCGTGTCCTTTTGAACAACGCTGGGCGTGTTGAGAACGCGAGACACAGTGGCCACAGACACGCCAGCTTCTCGAGAGACGTCGCGCAAATTCGGGCGTTTCTTCTTAGATTCGCGTGCCATACACGCAGGGTAACGACACAGTGTAACTGGTTTCAAGAAATTCTTGACCCGAATCAAACGGCATGTAACCAGTTACATAGCCAAAGGGGAACGCTAGGTGCCGCCGCAACCAGTCCTTCGCGAATTTAGCAATATGGGCTTCGATGGATCACGTCGAAGCTTCCCCGGATTTGCCGCGCAAAAGCAATCTGTCACTCGATCCCTGTCCCCGCGTGAGGCGTTTCGGCTCTCGCTGGAAGCCGGGGATATGGTGTCTTTACATGACTGCGCATCACCACAGCGGGCGGCGCTTTTGGTGTTTGATGATCGAGGGAATGTCACACCGGGACATTTGGGCCTGAAAGAGAACGCGACCCTGCGGATGGATCAATTCGACGCTGGTGAGCTTCTGGGATGGCATGCGGAACAGGGTGGGACGCCAACGGACGCCTTCCCCGCCATAGATGTAACAGTAGAAGACCTATGCGTTTTTCGTGCCCTGAAGCCATGCACCGTTTGGATTGCCCGCCCGTTGCAGATTTACGAATTGGTAACAGGAAGTGAGGCGGGGCAATTGGTCGTGTCTTGCACGCCTGCTGCCCAAAACTCTGCCGTATTGCCGCCTCCCTTGGGCCATGTGCGCGATGAATTCACCGTGTCGCGGGGCACAGCGCAGGCCTATGAGGTCAAGCCGGGCGAGGTCGTGCAGATCATCGACGTAGACGGTCAGCAATGTTCAGACTTCATGGCCCTGCGCGCAGATGCGTTGGAACGCGGGCAGGAATACACCATCGACAGCACCGCCACGCGCAGCATGGTGCGGGGTGCCTTTCCGGGGCCGGGCTTGCTGGACAAGTTCTTTGATCGGGACCTGCGCCCGATGATGAAGGTTGTGCAGGATACCTGTGGGCGGCATGACACGTTTGGCATGGCCTGTACCGCTCGCGGCTATGAAGAGCGGGGCTTTCCGGGCCATGTGAATTGCTCTGACAATATCTCTTATGCGCTGGATCCCTTTGGCGTGGGACGTCGCACGGCGTGGCCTGCGATCAATTTTTTCTGGAACACCTGGATTGATCATCATTCCCACCAATTGATGAGCGAAGAAAGCCATTCCCGCCCCGGCGATTACGTAGCGCTCAAGGCGCTGGATGCGATGGTTTGCGTGTCCACCGCATGCCCCGATGACATCGACCCGATCAATGGCTGGAACCCCACCGACGTGCATGTCCGCATTTACCGCGAAGATGCGTCCATCCGCCGGGCTGTGGCCTATCGCGAAAAGGAGGATGCCCCCATGGCGATCAGCCAGGAAAGCGCCTTTGCGCCGGAAACCTCCAAACTGACGCACCATTTCGCGCCCGCCCGGGATTTGTGGGCGCCGGTGTCCTTCCCATCCACCGGGACC
>JBCCAJ010000464.1:0-2474 GCA_039814845.1 Pseudomonadota bacterium
CTCAAAGCCACACCAAAGCATTTCGACGTTAACTTGGGACATCAACTGAAGTCGAAACGCGTGCTGCATATGAACGTTGCGCAGCGTTTCGAAAATTGGTGTGAGCCACGTTTTTCTCGAAACGCTTTAAACAAAGACAACACCCTTGCGGAACGCGGCTCATTCGGGCCACTCTCTTGGTCAATGCCATTTGAGATTATGTTGTGCGTGGGGCCGGCATGAACAGTTTCATTATCAAACCATATGAAAAGCGTTTTGTCTTTGCGCTAATGATGATTGGCCTGTTGGCCGTGCTGTTCTGGACCGGGTCTCGGTATCCGTCGCTGGATGAAAAGGCGATGATGTCGGGCGCGATCCAGTTGGAAGACCCGCTGAGTTTTGAAGCGCGCTGGGCCCTGACGGATGAGATGTCCGTGCCCGAACGCATGTTCTGGTCCACGCTCAACTGGATCGACACCAACAAGAAGGGCATGACCTTCGGCATTTTGTTCGCAGCAGCCTTCCTGACACTCGCCCCCTACATTCGCCGCCGAAGTTTTCAGGGGGGGTTCTCCAACGCGTTTCTCGGCTTGATCATCGGCACGCCTCTGGGCGTCTGCGTCAACTGCGCTGCGCCCATTGCACGGGGGCTTTATTCAGCGGGTATGCGGGCAGAAACCACGCTGTCCGCGATGATCGCCTCACCCACGCTCAACATCGTGGTGCTGACCATGGCCTTCAGCATCCTGCCCTTCTACATGGCCGTCGCAAAAGTCGCGCTCAGCTTGCTGGTGATCCTCGTGGCCGTCCCTCTGATCTGCCGCGCCTTGCCTGTGAAAGAAATTCCAGAGGCCGACATGATCTGCCCCCTGCCCGAACGCCCGATCCGTCCAGAGCCGTCCGAGAATGTGGCAGACGCCGTTATAGGCGTGCTGCGCAGCTTCGTGCAGAACCTGTGGTACATCATCAAAATGACCGTGCCACTGATGCTTCTGGCGGGCATTCTGGGCGCCATCACAGCCACGCTTTTGCCGCAGGATCAGATTGTGCTTTTGGGCTTTGGCCTTGGCTTTCTAATCCTCTTCGCGGTGATCGGAATTTTTCTGCCCGTGCCGATTGCCTTCGACGTGGTGGTGACCGGCGCGTTGCTGGCGGCGGGCCTTGCGCCGGGCTACGTGATGACGCTGCTTTTCACGCTGGGCATCTTTTCGATCTATTCCTTCTTCATCGTCACCCAGTCCATTGGCCAGCGCGCCGCGTGGATGATGACGGCGACGGTGATCGTGGTGGGCGTCTTCGCAGGGATCGGTGCGCAGAACTATCACAACTGGCAATCGGAACGTGCCCTACGCATGCTGACCGGAGAGGCGGAGACGCCGCGCGCCCCATGGGGTGCTGCCATGGCTCAAACGCCAGAAGTGACCCTGTCTATGACGCCGCTTGCCCCGCCAAGCCCACCATTTGACACCGTCTTCACCCGTCAGGACGCCGCCGCCATCGGCCTCGATCAGCCGGTAGAGTTTTCGTTCCGCGATATGTGGCCCCCCTTCTGGGAAGGCCGCAGCCTTGCCTCCGGTGACATTGACCGCGACGGCGATATCGACCTTGTCATCGCCTCCACCCGCGTGGGGCTTTACATCTATGACAACGACGGCACGGGTCAGTTCACTCGTCGTACTGCAGACATCGGCCCTTTCGCCGACAAACCCGTCTTCAACGCGGTTCTGGCGGACATGGACAATGACGGCTGGCTTGACCTGATCCTTGCGACCTACATGCAGGGCAATCACCTTCTATCCAATATCGAAGGCCGTTTCGACTTCAAGCAGACCACGGCACTTCCTTCGCCCCCTGATGCGATACTCACCATGTCCATGGCGCTCGCCGATCCGGACGGCGACGGGGACCTTGATATTGCGCTCGGCCAATGGGCCGCCGGCTGGTACCGTGAAATCCCCGGTGAGGAATCCCGCAATCATATCCTTTGGAACGATGATGGCACCTTCACGCGCCTGACCCCGCTGCCCGGCGTCCCCGGCGAAACGCTGTCGATCCTGTTCTCTGACATCGACCTCAACGGCACCGCTGACTTGCTGGTGGGCAACGATTTCTCCCCGCCCGACTATGTTTATATCGGCGACGGCGCAGGCGGGTTTGAGATGGTCACCCGCGCCTCCGGTATGATCGAACACACAACCACCACCACCATGGCCATCAAAACCGCCGATCTGCAAAACCGCGGCGCGATGGAGCTGTACTTTGCGCAAATCTCAGGCCGCTCTTCCGGCGTGTCCGAGACGCTAAAAATGCAGGATCTGGAACACTATTGCGACAGTATCGAAACACCAGAGGCACGCACCACCTGCGCCCAGAACATGGCCATCAAAGCGTGGTACAAGGCGGGCAACAATTTCGACCCCAGCTTCGCTGCGAAATGTCAGGCGCTTATGGGCCGTGACCAAGACGAATGCCGCGCCATGTTGGTCAAAGATCTC
>JBCCAJ010000185.1:0-5823 GCA_039814845.1 Pseudomonadota bacterium
GTCAGCAAAGAGCATCTGCACATCGCGCGCGCGCACATCCTTGCCGTTGACCTTGTAGGCGGAGCCCACATCGCGGGTGATGCGGCGGATGATTTCAAGATGGTCAGCATCATTGAACGCGGGCGGCGCCAGACGGTCAGTATTGTCGATATGCACGGCCACTTCAGCAAAGCCGCGTGCAGGGCGCGTGGAGGCGCCCGCGAAGATGACGTCTTCCATCCCCGACCCGCGCATGGAGGTTGGGCGGTTTTCGCCCATGACCCAGCGCAGGGCCTCTAGCAGGTTGGATTTTCCGCACCCGTTTGGGCCCACGACACCCGTAAGACCGTTCTGAATAAACAGGTCGGTCGGGTCGACGAAGCTTTTGAAGCCGGTCAGTCTGAGCTTTGAAAACTGCACGTTTCCCTCGGGCCGTCTCTAAGGTGGTCGGTGATTCCGATCTTGGTCTTGCATGAGAGAGAGGCGTGGTCGGGGAGTCAATGCCAAACCCCACGATGTGGCCAGCAAGGCGAGGTTATCCACAAGATATTGGGCGATTCCGCTTGCTGGTTCAGCTTCCGACCCAACGGAAGACGTCGCCATCGGCCTCAATCTTGCCAATAGAGGGCAAGGTAAAGTGACACCCTATCACCGTGAAATCCCGTTCCACACATGTCTCAAGCAGCCTGCGCCGGGACGTCACGGCCAGGGCTGCGTCGGTGTCAAAGGCGAATTGCCATTCTGGGTTCTGACACTGCGCCGTGGAATGGATCGCATCCCCGGTGATCACCGCCTCTTGCCCGCCTGAGCGGAGCAAGATCGAGACATGCCCAAGCGTGTGACCGGGCGTTGGCAAAAGGGTGATGCTGTCACCTATACCCTCATCACTCGCCATCCATGTGGCCATGCCTGCGTCGATGATGGGCGTGATGCTTTCTTCCAACTTATCAAGGTCCCCGTTCATGCATTCATCCTGATCGCCTGCGGGGAAAAGGTATGTGGCCTTGGGAAACATCGGAACATACTGGCCATCCTGCAGCTGGGTGTTCCAACCCACATGGTCAATATGCAGATGGGTGAAGAGCACGTAATCAATGTCCTCCGGCGTGACGCCAGCCTCTGCCAGTGCGGCGGGCAGACCGGTGCCGGTTATGTGGTTCCAGAAGGACAGCCCATTGGTGGTTTTGTTGTCCCCGACCCCGGTGTCGATGAGGATAACATGCTCGGGTGTTTTCAGAAGATAGGTTAGAACCGGCAGGATCAGCCGCCCCGTTTCGGCATCCACACTGCCGGGGGCCAACGCCTCGACGATTTTGGCAACGTCCGAAGGCGCATTGGGAAATAGCCGCTCAGGCCGAAAAAATAGGCCCTGCCAATCCAGAATGCGCCAGATCTCAATCTCTCCTACGCGTGTCAGCATCGCGGCGCCCTCTCGTTGATTATTCAGGTATAGCGTGGCGTATCCGCCCAAGCTCTGCAAGGTGGCGGCGCTTCGGCCGCATCAGGGGTCGCAATCCTGCTTGACGCGTTTGAGACCCATCCCCATACAGTCTTGTGCAAGGTTCCTTAAGACGCAGCACTGCGGCAAGAGGATGAAATGGGAATGGCGTTCGAAGCGTCAGCCGCCCCCGCGACTGTAAGCGGTGAGCCTCTGTCAGATGCCACTGGGATGCGACCCGGGAAGGCGACAGCACGGCCCAGACCCGCAAGCCAGGAGACCAGCCCTGCACCTATGAACCCGCCTCGGGTGTGAGGCGCATGAGGAGAGAACGCATGCCGAAGACATTGGTCTTCCTCATTATTGGCCTGTTTTTTGGAACGGGCCTTGGGTTTCTGTTCGCCGCGACAGGGGACATGCAGCATCACGGCGCGACAGATGCATCCGTACATGACCATTCGGCCCATGATCATGCCGCCATGGGCCATGACCATAGCAAACTGACCGATGTGACCGGACCCGCGCCAACCCTCGCGCTCACCGTCCACCCGGACGGGCCGCAAAGTCGCAATCTGGAAATGCAGGTAGAGAATTTCGCCTTTGACCCGCAGGCTGTGAACGCCGAGCACGTCGAAGGCAACGGCCACGCTCACGTCTATATCAACGACATCAAGATCGCCCGCGCTTATGGCCCGTGGATGCATCTTGAAGCGCTGCCCGTGGGCACCCATGAGGTGCGCGTGACGCTGAATTCAAACGATCACTCACAACTCGCCGTGGATGGCATACCTATTGAGGCCACCACCACGCTCGTCATCGAATAAGGAGGGCATGTTATGCCTGCAAAAGTTCCTGCCACCGTCGTCACCGGGTTTCTGGGCGCCGGGAAAACCACGCTCATCCGCCACATGCTGGAGAACGCGAATGGAAAACGCATCGCCCTCATTATCAATGAATTTGGCGATCTGGGCGTGGATGGCGGCATCCTTAAGGGCTGCGACATCGAAGGCTGTGCGGAAGAGGACGTGATGGAGCTGTCCAACGGCTGCATCTGCTGCACCGTGGCCGAGGATTTCGTGCCGACGATGGAAAAGCTGTTGGATCGCGAAAACGCCCCCGATCACATTGTCATTGAAACCTCTGGCCTTGCCTTGCCCCAACCTTTGGTGCGCGCCTTCAACTGGCCAGAGATTTCGACGCGCGTCACGGTAGATGGCGTGGTGACCGTGGTAGATGGCAAAGCTGTGTCAGAGGGCCGCTTTGCCCATGATGTTGCCGCCGTCGATGCCCAGCGTGCGGCGGACGAAAACCTTGATCACGAAACGCCTTTGTCAGAGCTGTTCGAAGATCAGGTCGCCTGCGCCGACATGATCGTGGTCAACAAGGCCGATCTTCTGGGCGAGGAAGAAACCGGCACTTTGGTAACCCGCCTGAAGGGCGAATCCCGTGATGGGGTGCAGGTGGTTCGGTCCACAATGGGCGCGCTGCCGATCGATGTGCTGCTGGGTCAAGGCATTGGATCAGAAAGCGACATGGACGCGCGCGGAGAGGTGCATCACCATCATCATGATGACCACGACCACCATCACCACGACGATCATGACCATGCGCATGACCATCACCACGATCACGATCACGATCATCATCACGACCATCACCACCATCATGATCATGACCACGACGCGTTCGAAAGCTTTGTCGTGACCCTTGGTGAGGTTGCCGACCCAACGGCATTCGCCGAAAAAGTGGCGGACGTGATCCGCGCCCATGACATCCTGCGCCTCAAAGGATTTGCCGCCGTGCAAGGCAAACCCATGCGCATGACCCTGCAAGCCGTGGGCCCCCGCGTTGACACCTATTACGACCGACCCTTCGGCCATGACCCGCGCGAAACCCGCCTTGTTGTGATTGGTCAGACGGGGCTCAACCGGACGGAAATTGAGGCAGCCCTTGCATGACCCTGACCATTTCGCAGGAATCCCCCCTGACAGAGGAGGCCGCCACCCTGCTCAATGGCAGTGAGGCCGCCCTGCGCGTCGCCTATGACATCAATGAATGCTCCTCCTACAACGCCGAACAGCTGAACGCCGATACCATCCGCTTCTTTGTGGCGCGGATGCACGGGCGCCCGGTGGGTTGCATCGCACTGTGTGCCGAGGATGGCTATGCCGAAATCAAACGCCTGTTCACCATTCCCGATATACGCGGCCAAGGCGTGGCGAAAGCGCTGGTCGCGCATCTGGAACAGGAGGCTCGCGCGGCGGGATTGCCCTGTATCTTGCTGGAATCCGGCAGCAAACTGGACGCCGCCGTGGCGCTCTATGACGCGCAAGGCTACGTTCGGCGCGGCGTCTTTGGTGATTACCATCAGGGCGAAACCACCGTTTTTATGGAAAAAAGGCTGTAAGCGATGCTGATCGTGGAAGTGGCAGACCCCCGCGCCCCCGGCCCCCGCGCCCTGCTGGAAGCCAGCCACGCACTCATGCAAGAGATGTTCCCGCCCGAGGAAAACTACTTTCTAAACATCGATGAACTCTGCACCGATGACATCGTCTTTTTTGCTGCCCGTGAGGGCGATACTACGCTGGGGACCGGCGCGCTGTCGTTGAAAAGTGATTTTGCTGAGGTCAAATCCATGTTCACTGCCCCAGAGGCACGCGGCGTAGGCGTCGCCGCCGCCATCCTGCGCGCCCTCGAAGACACTGCCCGCGCCCGCGACATCCCGACCCTGAAACTCGAAACCGGCGACCCGCTGGATGCCGCTATTCGCCTTTACGAACGCGCGGGTTTCAACCGATGCGCCATTTTCGGCGATTATGAACCCAATTCCTCCTCGGTCTACATGGAAAAACCTCTCACATGACGCGCACCCTCATGTTTCTTTTGGCTGAAAATATCCCCGCCGGAGGCTCCTACCCGCGCCTCACGAGCCGCCGGTCAAAGTAATGCACCTCCTCGCCGCCACCCCTGGCCGCGTCGATGACGGCAAGGAACCGGTCGACCTTGGCCAGACCCCGGCCGACATTGTCGTGCTGTCCGCCGCCGATACCGAACTCGCCGCCCTGTCAGAGGCCCGCGGCGAACTGGCGAACCCGCCCACCCTGCGCCTGGCCAATATCACACAGTTGGGCCACCCCATGTCCGTGGACCTGCATTTGGATACCTGTGTCACCAAAAGCGGTCTGGTGATCGCACGGGTCCTCGGCGGCACGGGCTACTGGAAATACGGGTGCGAACAATACGCCGCGCGGTGCCACGAAGCAGGCGTGCCGCTGGCGCTTTTACCCGGCGATGACAAGCCCGATGCCGACCTGCGTGCCCTCTCGACAATCTCCGATCAAGACTACGATGCTCTCTGGGCCTATCTCGTTGAAGGCGGCCCCGAAAACGCCTCGAACTTCCTGCGTTACAGCCAAGCGATCCTTTCAGGCTGCGAAAAACCCGCCACCGCCAGCCCGCTTCTACGCGCAGGCGTCTATTGGCCTGGCGCAGGCATCGCCGATCTCTCCGCCGCGCAGGCGGCATGGACCGAAGGCCAACCCATCGTTCCCATCATCTTCTACCGCGCGCTGGTGCAGGGCGCGGGACTGAACCCCATCAACCGTCTCACCCGCGCATTGATGCAGGCGGGCCTCAACCCCTTGCCAGTCTTCGTGGCTTCCCTCAAAGACCCGGTCTCGGTGGCCACGCTCACCCAGCTTTTCACGGCAGCGCCGCCTGCTGTCATTCTCAACGCCACCTCTTTTGCCGTGGGCTCCCCACATGCAGGGGACGCCAACCCCGAAAATCCGCTCACGAGGCCTGAGGCTAAGGGTGCGCCCGTCTTCCAGACCGTGCTCGCCAGCAGCTCTGAAGAGGCCTGGGCCGAAGGCCTGACCGGTCTCTCCGCCCGCGACATCGCCATGAACGTGGCCTTGCCCGAGGTCGACGGCCGCATCCTCTCCCGCGCGATCAGCTTCAAGGGGGAGGCCTTCTTTGACGAAGCCACCCAGTGCCCTATCGCCGCCTACCGCGCGCAGGGCGACCGTGTGGGTTTTGTCGCCGAACTCGCCGCCAACTGGGCCGGGCTGCGCGCAACGCCTGTCCCGAACCGCAAGGTGGCACTCATCCTCGCCAACTACCCCAACAAAGATGGACGGCTGGCCAATGGCGTTGGCCTCGATACGCCAGCGGGAACAGTTGAGGCGCTGAAGCAGATGTCGGCATCGGGTTACAGGGTGGAGGGCGCGCCAGACGACGGCGACGCGCTTATGCAGGCGATCCTTGCTGGTCCCACCAACTGGCTCACCGACCGTGCAAAAAAGAAAGGCGGCGAAACACTTTCACTCGATGACTATCAGGCATTCTTCAAAGAGCTCCCATGGGATCTCAAAGACCAGATCACCACACGCTGGGGCGCGCCAGAA
>JBCCAJ010000501.1:0-2003 GCA_039814845.1 Pseudomonadota bacterium
GCCCAAAGCTCTTCGCTCAGATGGGGCGTCATGGGGGCCATAAGTTGCACCAGCGTGGTCGCGGCTTCTTGTTTCGCACCCGCCCCGGCCTTGGACCGCGACAGGGTGTTGGAGAAGGCATAAAGCTTTGCGATGGCCGCGTTGAAGCCGAAACTTTCCACGCCGACCGTCACGTCATGGATGGCCTTGTGCATCTCTTTGAGCAGCGCACCGTCCGCCGCTGGCGCGGCCACCTCGTCACTGCTGGCGATCTCCGTCACGATGCGATGCACACGGGTAAGGTGCTTGTGGGCGGCCTCTGCCCCGGCAGCTGTCCATTCCACATCGCGTTCGGGCGGGCTGTCGGACAGGACGAACCAGCGCGCGGTGTCGGCGCCAAACTCAGCGATGATGTTAACCGGGTCCACCACGTTGTTCTTTGACTTGGACATCTTGGCCGACGGGATCACCTTCACCCGCTCGCGACTTTCGCGCACGATCACCTCACCGCCCTTTTCTTCCACCTCTTCGGGGTAGTGATAGATCGGGCGGCCGCCGTCAGCCTTGCGTTCGGCGTTTTCATAGATCGCGTGGGTCACCATGCCTTGGGTGAAGAGCGCGTCGAACGGCTCTACCGCGCTTTGCGGCAAATGCCCGGTAATCTGCATCGCACGGGCAAAGAAGCGCGAGTAAAGCAGGTGCAGGATCGCGTGTTCCACACCCCCGATGTACTGATCGACATTCATCCAATAGGCGGCTTCCTTTGCATCCGTGGGCGTGTCAGCCCGAGGCGCGGTGAAGCGGGCGTAGTACCACGAGCTGTCCACAAATGTGTCCATCGTATCGGTTTCCCGCACACCGCTTTCGCCGCATTTGGGGCATTCGCATTGCCGCCACGCATCATGGCGATCCAGGGGGTTGCCCGGCTGATCAAAGTTCACATCATCGGGCAGTTTGATGGGTAGGTTTTCTTTCGCCTCCGGCACCACGCCGCAAGTTTCGCAATGGATCACAGGGATCGGGCAGCCCCAGTATCTTTGACGGCTGAGCCCCCAATCGCGCAGGCGATACTTGACCTGTCCGGTGCCCAGGCCTTTTTCCTCAAACCAGTCAATCGTGGCGTCGATCGCCTCTTGGCTAGTGACAGCCTTGATCCCGGCGAAATGGTCGATGAAGACGACGGGTTCGGATTTGGCAGGCACCAGCGCCTCATTGCCCACCTCGGTTTCATCCCCCGGCATGTAGAAGGCGTTGCGCACGTCCAAATCATACTTTCGCGCGAAATCCAGATCGCGTTGATCATGCGCAGGGCAGCCAAAGACAGCACCCGTGCCATAATCCATCAACACGAAATTGCCGACCCAGACGGGCAGTTCCTTGTCCGGCTCTACCGGGTGGCGCACGCGGATGCCGGTGTCGATGCCCTTCTTCTCAGCCTTTTCCATCGCGGCCTCGGTCGTGTCCATCTTGCGGGTCTCAGCGATGAAGGCGGCGAGGTCGGCGTCGTCATTCGCCAAGGCCCGGCTGACGGGATGTTCGGGTGAAATGGCGAGGAAGGATGCACCACGCATCGTGTCAGGCCGGGTGGAATAGCAGGTGATCGGGTCACCGCCATCCGTGCGCTGAAACGGGATCTCAATCCCGCGCGATTTGCCGATCCAGTTTTCCTGCATCAGGCGCACCTTCGCGGGCCAGTCATCCAAACCGCCCAACGCCTCCAGCAATTCCTCGGAAAAGTCAGAGATCTTGAAGAACCACTGGGTCAACTCGCGCTTTTCCACGTCCGCGCCAGATCGCCAGCCCTTGCCGTCGATCACCTGCTCATTGGCCAGCACAGTCATGTCGACCGGATCCCAGTTCACAACCGCATTCTTGCGATAGATCAGCCCGGCCTCCAGCATGTCGATGAACATCGCCTGCTGATGACGGTAGTACTCGGGATGGCAGGTCGCAATTTCACGCGTCCAATCGAGCGAGAAGCCTAGCGGCTTCAACTGCGATTTCATGTCCTTGATGTTCTGATA
>JBCCAJ010000145.1:0-6703 GCA_039814845.1 Pseudomonadota bacterium
CCTCATGGGCTTGAAACCGGGTGAACGCCTCGCGGATTGAATGGTAGTCAAGTTGCTGGGCCATGTGCGCTTTCATGCCCGGCTGCGCGGGAAAGCGCAATATTCGGGTCGTTCTGGTGCGTGCCAAGAGTTAGGTTGCGAACATGTCCTGTAAAGGAGGGTGCTATGACCCAAGAGACGGAAAATGCCTACCACTTCCAAGTGATGCGCCGGGCGATTGATTTGATCGACGCGGCGGCGGAGACAGACCCGGGTGTGATCCCACTCGACCGGCTGGCGAGCGAGATGAACATGAGCCCGGCGCATTTTCAGAAACTGTTCACCGCCTGGGCGGGCGTATCGCCCAAGCGCTATCAGCAGTATCTGGCGCTGGGGCAAGCGAAGACGCTTTTGGCCGAACGGTTCACCATGCTGGAGACGGCGGACGAACTTGGCCTGTCGGGCACCGGGCGGCTGCATGATCTGTTTCTGCGCTGGGATGCCATGAGCCCGGGGGAGTTTGCCCGCAAAGGTGAGGGACTGACCATCTACTTGGGGTGGTTTGACAGCCCATTCGGGTTGGCGCTGGTGATGGGCACGGAAAAGGGCATTTGTGGCATTGGGTTCGTCAGTGAGATGGGCGAAGACTGGGCTATGCAGGATATGATCAGCCGGTGGCCCAAAGCGGATTTCGTGGAAGATCCGATGATGCTGCGGCCATGGGTGTTGACGGCCTTTGGTGCGGGTGGTCAGACAGATGAAGCTGCACCGCTTTACCTCATTGGCGCGCCCTTTCAGATCAAGGTATGGGAGGCATTGCTGCGCGTTCCATCGGGCCATGTGACGACCTATTCAGAGATTGCAGGCTCCATCGGCAAACCTAAGGCCGTGCGGGCTGTGGGGACAGCGGTCGGACGCAATCCGATCAGTTTGCTTATTCCCTGTCACCGCGCTCTGCGAAAGTCAGGGGAGCTTGGTGGCTATCATTGGGGTCTGCCCGTAAAGCGGGCGATCCTCGCCTGGGAGTCAGCGCGAGCGGATGCGGAGATGCAGCAAGCGGGGTGATGGATCGAAGAGAGCTGTTGAAAAAGCGGTGTTTGCGCATCCCGCCGCGCCTTGGCGGGTGTTTGACGGCCAGCAAGACCGACGTTGCACCACGGCCCTTTACGAGCTCGCTTTGAGTGACGCCGAGACCGAGGAAAGCTGGGAGAAGGGTGGATCAAGGGACATCCCAGCGCCGGTGTTTGTGTGTTGGAATGCAGTGCTGGCACAGTATGAAAAGCCACCTATGGTTCTGGCGATCGAGGGGCAATTGCGGGATAATATAGCGCGCCGCAAACGGGAGACCGCAGAGGCGTGGTATTAATCGGCCTTGCGGGCCAACCTCCCACCGGGGCTTCGCCCGAGCTTTCGGCAAGACGAAGCAGGGGGGCTTGTCGCAAGGCTGGTGTAAGGCAGGGAGGGATGCGCGTGATTGCGTCGTCTGTGATTGAGACCATTGGAAACACACCGCTGGTGGAGCTGTCGCGCTTGCGCGATGAGCTGGCACTGGATGGGCGCATTCTGGCCAAGCTGGATTACATGTTGCCGGGTTATTCTAAAAAAGACCGCGCGGCCCGTGCGATCATCGAGGGCGCACGGGCGAGCGGGGATCTGGCACCGGGGCAGGTGGTGGTGGAACTGACCTCGGGCAACATGGGAACGGGGCTTGCGATTGTCTGCGGGGTTCTGGGGCATCCCTTCGTGGCGGTGATGAGTGAAGGCAATTCGCCGGAGCGCGCGCGGATGATGCGGGCGTTGGGAGCGGAGGTTGTGCTTGTGCCCCAAGCGAAGGACAGCAAGCCGGGACAGGTTTCTGGCGAAGACCTGGCGCTGGTCGAAGAAGAGGCGAGACGGATCACTGATGCGCGCGCGGCGTACCGGGCCGATCAGTTTGAGAGGGAAAGCAATCCGGCGGCCCATGAAACAGGCACGGGGCCGGAAATCTGGGAACAGTCGGGGGGTGAGGTCACCGTGTTTTGTGATTTCATCGGCTCTGGTGGGACGCTGGCGGGTGTGGCGCGGAAACTTGGGCCCAAGGGCGTGCGGTGTTACGCCGTTGAACCCGACCGCCCCAGCCATCCCATTCAAGGGGGTGGCTATTCCATGCCGGATTTGACCCATCTGCAGGGCATTGATTTGGCTGGGTCGGTCACCGTGTCGGGCCGCGATGCGAAAGAGGCCGCGCAGTTGCTTTCGCGGCATGAGGGTATCTTTGCCGGGTTTTCGGCGGGTGCCAATTTGGCGGGGGCGATCCAGTTGCTGACCGGGCTTGAACAGGGCGGTACTGTGGCTATCGTGATGTGTGACAGTGGTCTCAAATATCTGAGCACGGATTTGTGGGACTAGATCGTGACCCGGCCATGCTGACAGGATCTGACACGGCCCGGCTGCCAAATTCGGATGTCTAAGGTTAAGGTCATTTCCACAGGGAAGGAAAATGAATGACAGATATCGGTGCAGAATTTCGCGCGCTTCATCGGCCGGGTGACCCTTTGGTCATGATCAACGCATGGGACAGGGGATCGGCGGTGATGATGCAGTCTTTGGGCGCGAAGGCCATTGCAACGACATCCGCGGGGCACGCTTTTAGCGTGGGTCGAGTCGATGGCGGAACGATCACGCGGGATGAGGCATTGGCCCATGCGCAAGACCTTGTCTCTGCTGTAGATATCCCCGTCTCGGGTGATTTTGAGAACGGCTTCGGCGAAGCGCCAGAGGTTGTGGCGGAGACCATACGACGTGCGGCAGAGGTCGGGTTGGCGGGCTGTTCGATTGAGGATACGGCTTTGCCGGACTTCGGCGCCTATGATTTCGATCTCTCGGTCGAACGCATTCGCGCAGCGGCAGCTGCGGCGCGGGCTTTGCCGGGGGATTTCGTGTTGATCGCGCGGGCAGATGGTTTGATTTACGACACATACGATGTGGATGAAGCGATCCGGCGTGTGCAAGCCTTTGAGGCGGCGGGTGCTGACGGGGTTTACATCCCTGCACCGCCGGATTTCGACGCCTTGGCCCGGATTGTGGAGAGTGTCTCAGTTCCTGTGAACGCCTTGGCGTCTGGTGGTTTTACCCAGAACAGCGTTGCGGATTTCGGTCACCTTGGTGTGGCGCGTATCTCTGTCGGGGCGGCGCTGTCCCGCGTGGCCTATGGCGCGGCAATTGAGTCGGCGCGCGAGATGATGAGGGGCGGTTTTTCCGGGCTGTCGCGAGCGATTGAGGAAGAGGAGATCGACGCGATCCTAGAAGGTGATGAAGCCTGACGGTTCAATCAATCCAAACCGTGACCCGGTCGGCGCGGCCTTCGGCGTCAATCACCGTCAGGGTGGAGTAGCCCTTTTGCACGTTTCGTAGCGTCTCTTCCCGCCGATGTGCACCGGTGATCACGGGCGTGCCGTTGGCAAGCCATGTGAAGGGCGGTGTGCCGTCCCGCAGTTTCACGGCCAAGTCACCGTGATCTAAAGGCAAGCGTGTTCCTGCGCGGGGAAAGATCAGTTTGGGGGCGTTTTCGGCCGCTTCAAAAACTGCATTGCGCCCGGTGAAGCGGCGCAGGGGTTGCGGCAGTTCCGCGGTGGACAGGATCAAGGTTTCTGGCGGCGGGGCAGGCAGGGGATCGGGCGTTGATTTCACCCGCCCGAACGCCTCAAAGAGGATAGGCGCAGCCAGTTCGCCGCCAAAGGCGCCGGGCACCGGGGTCCCATCGGCACGCCCGATCCAGACCCCTGCCACATGGGTGCCATCAAACCCCAGCGCCCAGGCATCGCGGTGGCCGTAAGAGGTGCCCGTCTTGTAAGCAAGCCGCCCTCGCGGTGCCCCAGCAGGGGGGGCAAGGCCGGACAGGATACTGCCAACCTGCCAAGCGGCGGACGCAGAGATGACTTGTGTCGCCGCGCCTTGGTCGGTGCCCATGCGCCACTGCAGATCACGCGCCTGCCCACCTTGGCCCAGCATGGCGTAGAGTTGCACCAGATCGGTCAGGCTGACGCCCACGCCACCCAATGCGACGGCAAGCCCTGCTTGATCGCCGGGCAGGGACGGGCGCGCGCCCGCTTTGCGCAGCGCCGCCATCAGGTGTGCAGGGCCGATTTCATCCATCAAAAGCACCACGGGGATGTTGAGCGATTGGCGCAGTGCATCCGCGACGGTCAGTTCGCCCCGGAACGCGCCGTCGAAGTTTTGCGGGGCATAACCGGCAAAGCTGACCGGGCGGTCGTGGATCAGGGTTTGGGGATGGGCAAGGCCGCGATCAAAGGCGAGCCCATAGACCAGTGGTTTGAGCGTCGATCCCGGGGAGCGCAGGGCGCGCGTCATATCCACAAAGCCTTGGCGGGCGTCGCCACTGCCGTAGCTGGCGGAACCGACAGAGGTGAGGATTTCGCTCGTCTTGTGATTGGCCAGAAGGATCGCGACAGAAAGGTCATCCGGTAGCCCGCGCAGGGCCGCCTGGACGAGCTGTTCGAGGCGCATTTGCAGGTCTGCTTCGATGGTCAGGTGATGCATCAGGCGCGCGGGGTCGTCGCTGCGGGCGCGGTCAGTGAGATGTGCGGCCAGCGCCGTGAACGCGCGGCGTGTGGTTGGCACCGGTTCGGTGAATGCCGCGTGGGCGGTGCCTTTGGACAGCGTGCCGTTTGCTACCATACGCTTCAGGACGCGATCACGGGCGAGGTGGGCCGCGCGTTGCGCTTTGTCTGGCCGTCGTGCCTCCGGCGATTGCGGCAGGGCGACAAGGAGGGCTGATTGCGCAGGCGTCAGGCGGGCGGGTTCCTTGCCGAACCACGCGAGGCTTGCCGCGCGGACACCTTCGAGATTGCCGCCAAAGGGCGCGCGGGCAAGGTAGAGCGTGAGAATGTCGTCTTTGGTAAGCTGGCGCTCCAACGCCAAAGCCACACGGATCTGACGCAGCTTGCCGCGCATGCGCCCGGTACCGCTGTCTTCTAGCAAACGCGCGACCTGCATCGTGAGTGTGGAGCCGCCTGAAACAACCTCCCCATGCCATACGGCCTGAGCCACTGCGCGCAGCATCGCGCGCATGTCCACGCCGCCGTGGACGTAAAACCGTTTGTCTTCATAGGCGATCAGCATGTCGATATAGCCGGGGTCGACTGAGTCCAGAGAGGTGGCCAACCGCCAGCGCCCGTCATCTACTGTGTAAAGGCGCAAAAGCCGCCCGTCGCGGTCCAGCATCTCTACGGATGTGTCCGTCAGCAGCACAGGCAGGTCGGTCGCCGCGACCCAGCGATCCGTCATGTCGCGGGTCACGCCGATGGTCAACAGCACCATCGCGACAGTCAGAAGCCAGCGGTCAATCCGCACGCTCAACCTCCCCTTCCCAGAACCCGGGATAACGCGTGACAAATCCACTTTGGTCGACCGTGATTTCGGTTGCGAAGCCA
The DNA here is from genome assembly GCA_039814845.1 of Pseudomonadota bacterium. Classification (GTDB taxonomy): domain Bacteria; phylum Pseudomonadota; class Alphaproteobacteria; order Rhodobacterales; family Rhodobacteraceae; genus Roseovarius. The sequence continues at coordinate 5,412 of JBCCAJ010000145.1, forward strand.
GTTTGCTTGGCCTGGTACTGCATCACATTGGACAGGTCGGTGCGCCCATAGGTCTGATCCAACGGCACCAGCTTGGCGCAAGGATATTGGAGCCACGCGGCTGAAACAGCCAAGTCCACTGTCCCGAGTCGCCGCAACGGCATCAGGTTGGTTGCTGGCGTGAAAGACAGGTCAATGTCCAGCGCACCTGCCACGCCGTCTTGTTTGCGATCGTCGATCCACCACGTCCCACCGTCATTGATCATCTTGGCACGCACTTCGTTGCCCTCGTGTTGGCCCGCCAGATCGACGCTTTGCGTGATCCAGTTGCTGTCACATCGCACCACGTAGTTCAGCGATGCCATCCCCAGCACATCCCTGAACCGCGCATGGCCCAGCAGGATCCAGCCGTCATCGGTCTGGCTGAGGCGGCAACTGTCTTCCCCCTCCCGATCCAGCGCGCGCCATCGCGCGGTGGCGATGTGCCGTGTTGCCATGCTCGCTTACTCCGTCACGCGCATCTGGCCGGTGGTGGTGATGGCGCGATAGGCGGGGCGGTACATGTCCTCGACCGAGGCTGCGGGGTGGTGATAGGCGCCTGGCGACACGGCGCGCACGATGTAGGCCAGATCAAAGGGTCGATCATTGCGCCAATCCATGGCTGCCAGAAAACGGTCAGCGCGGAACTCCGTATGCTCCGGATAGGCGGTATCGAGCCAATCGAGCGAACGAACGTCGCCGCCGCGCAAGATGTTGGGATTGTCGATTTCCAAGCCTGCAGGCAGCGGATCATTGATCATCAACCTCGCCTCTCCGCCCTCGAATGGGGTGACCGTCAGAACGGTGACGAGCCGCGTGCCGGTCTCGACTGCGTCCAGCGTTACCTCTTGGCCGTCCATATCATAGTAGCGCCGCGTGATGGCGTAGCCGGTGCCGCCGGCATCGGGGGCAACCTCAGGCACACCGAGGGTGGTGAGCGTAATGTCCACGGGCGTGGTGCCGGTATTCTGGAAGGCCTGTGGCGTGGCGGCGTCAGTTTCCATCATCCGCACCATCGGTCCGTCCAAAGGCGCTCCGTTCAGCGTAATCCCGGACAGGGACGCATCGCTGACCAGCGCATTGGCCGCAAGCAGTGTCCAGACCTGTTCCTGCGTCGACATATGCGGCGCGCTGAGGGATCCGGTCAGGGCATCCGCATCCACCGCATTGCTGCCCGCTTCCACCGCCAATGTCAGAACGGCAGCACGATCGCGCAGATGGGTGCCATAGTCCGCACGCCAAAGGTTCCGCTCTAACCCGCCTGTTCCGCTCAC
>JBCCAJ010000326.1:0-3972 GCA_039814845.1 Pseudomonadota bacterium
ACGGAAAACACCGCCTATATCGCCCGCGCGATGGAACTGGAGAAAGACCTCCAAACCATGCTTCTGTCACAGCTTGAAGTCGCCGTCGCGGAAGAGGCCGACGAAGAACACGACCGCGAACAGGCGTGATCCGGGCCGTCCTAAATACCTTGCGCGTAGAAACCTGAGGCACACCGCTTCATTCAAAAGCCCCGCATGACTGGCGCAATCATGCCGCGTCTTGCCTTTGGCATGCTTTCAGCATGACCCGCCCCCGTCGAACCTTTGGTTCGCCTTCGGCGAAACGGCCGGCGCGTTCCGCACCACCCCGCGCACCACCCCGCGCACCGTCGTCTCGTGAACAGAGATGGGGAAAGCCTTAGGTCAGATGTAAAAGACAGCAGTGATTTTGGGTCAAATCTACCCCTCAGACACCCCCGCCTCCGAAAATGTCGCCATGCCCGAATGACACGCCACCGCCGCTTTCAGCACCCCCAGCGCAACCGCCGCACCCGAGGCCTCACCCAGACGCATCCCCAGCGACAGCAAAGGCCGCTTGCCCAATTGCTCCAAAACCCGCCCATGGGGACCTTCCGCACTCAGATGACCAGCCACTGCGTGATCCAAAGCGCGCGTATCCATGGCATGCAAACTGGCCGCCGCAGCACAGCAGATAAACCCGTCCAAAATCACCGGCACGCGGATCACCCGCGCCCGCAGGATCGCCCCCGCCATGGCCGCAATCTCCCGCCCGCCAAGGCAGCGCAGCACATCAAGCCCGTCCGCATAGGCATTCACCTCAACCGCGCGGGCCACCACGCGCGCCTTCAGCGCCAGGCCTTCATCACCCACGCCCGTGCCCCGGCCTGTCCAATCCTCCGCCTCACCGTCAAAAAGGGCGCAGGCCATCGCAGCGGCCGGGGTCGTGTTGCCAATTCCCATCTCGCCCACGATGAGAAGATGGGCATGCGGGTCAACGGCGTCCCACCCGGTGTTAAAGGCCCTGAGAAAGGCCGCGTCGTCCAACGCAGGCCCTTCGCTGATGTCCCCGGTCGGGTGATCCAGATCCAACGCATGAACATCCAACGAAGCCCCAAAAGCCCCCGCCAACTGATTGATCGCCGCGCCGCCCGCTTCAAAATTTGCGACCATCTGCGCGGTGACATCGGCGGGAAATGCAGACACGCCCTGCGCTGTCACACCATGATTGCCCGCGAACACAACGATTTGGGCATGATCGAGCGCCGGGCGAGGCTCACCGCGCCACTCCGCATACCAAAGCGCCAGATCCTCTAGGCCTCCCAGCGCTCCGGGGGGTTTGGTCAATTGCCCATTGCGCGCCTCTGCGCCAGCCCGCGCCTCCGGGTCAGGCCCTGGCAAATCCGCGAAAACCCGCCGGATATCGTCCGTGTTTGCAAAACTCATGCATCCCACCGTCTCGAACAATTGCCCGTCAGGCTTAACGCAGGCATGATGCAGCGGCATAGTCAAAAAGGGCAAAGGCCATGGCCAAAAACGACGCATCCCTGATCCAGCCCTCCCTGATTCAACCCGCCGACATCGTCGACGCGGTCCAGTTGCTGACCCGTCTGCCCGTGCCCTCCAATGATGCGCCGCGCGGCGCGGCTGCAGCCTGGGCTTATCCTTTGGCCGGAACCATCCTGGGCGCTTTGGCCGCTGCCGTGGGCATCACGGGCCATGCCTTTGGCCTGCCCGCGCCGCTGTCTGCGCTCCTTTCACTGGCCACGCTGATCATCGCCACGGGTGCGCTGCATGAAGATGGGCTGGCCGACACGGCCGATGGTCTATGGGGCGGCTGGACCGTAGAGCGCCGTTTGGAGATCATGAAAGACAGCCGCATCGGTGCCTATGGCGTTATTGCACTCTTTCTGGGGCTGGCCGCCCGCTGGGCCGCGCTGTGGATGCTGTTCGAGACCAGCCCAGAGGCCGCCGCCGCGGCCATTTTGGTGGCTTGCACTGCATCTCGCGCCATGATGCCGGGCGTTATGGCGATGCTGCCCCACGCCCGGGAGGATGGTCTGTCGGCGCGGGTTGGGGATGTGCCCTTGCCTGCCGCGCTGGTGGCTTTGGGGATCGCGCTTTTGGTGGCACTGATCTTCGCCGGTTGGGGCGGTCTTTTGGCGCTTTTCTGGGCCTTGGTGGTGACCGCCGCGCTGGCCCGCATCGCCATGGTCAAAATCGGTGGACAGACTGGTGATATTCTTGGTGCAACCCAACAACTTGCCGAGATCGCCATTTTCCTGAGTCTGCTGGTCTGAAGCCCACGGCGCGGAATCAAGCGCGTAGCGCGCCGCGCCTTCGCCTGGCCCCCCGAGGGCCTGGCGAAATGGCAATTGCAGGCTGCCGCTCGGATGGAGTCCGGGAACTCATGGATAAAGCGCTGCTGTTCATAGGTGTGGATCGCCAGACCGGGGCCAAGCGAAGGCGCTGTGTTGTACTCCAAAGAAAAAACCCGCACTGACGCGCGGGTTTCTAAATTGAATTGGCGTCAAATCACGCCGCGCGGGACACCAGCACATCGTCCACCTTTTTGGCGGCCAGTACCTCATCCCCGCCACCCACGGCGGCCACTTCGCGGGTCAGACGCTCTAGCGCTGCTTCATAAAGCTGACGTTCCGAATAGCTCTGCTCGCGCTGATCATCGGTGCGGTGCAAATCGCGCACCACCTCGGCAATGGCAATCAGATCACCCGAATTGATCTTCTGCTCATATTCCTGCGCACGGCGCGACCACATCGCCCGCTTCACCCGCGCTTTGCCCTTCAGCGTGGTCATCGCCCTGGTGACGACATCGGGGCTAGACAGCCCGCGCATCCCGACCTCGGTGGCCTTGTGCGTCGGCACCCGCAACGTCATCTTGTCTTTCTCAAATGAGATCACAAAGAGTTCAAGCTCGATCCCCGCGATTTCCTGTTCTTCGATCGACACGATCTGACCCACGCCATGGGCAGGGTAGACCACGTAATCATCGGGGCGAAACTCGGACTTTTTAGACTTGCTCATATAGTTTTTCCTTCATGCAGTGATCCCAGTGGGCAAAGCCTTCGGCGCAAAAATTACTGCCTCAGAGGATGCATCATCCGATGAGCCAGTGGATTAAGTCGCAAAAAGCTGTGTCCGGGTAGGTTTCCGGCCCTTGTCGGGCGGCCCAGGATCACAGGTGGCGGTGTCATTTGTAACAGCAGTGTATCACAAAAACGCCGCATCCGGAAGCACCGGGCAGACTGTGCGCCCGAAAACTGTTCCTTTTCAATCAGATAAGTCCCAAAACGCACCCCAAACACCGGCGCAGAAACCGGCTTGCATCGAATCAGCCACCCTCGCCGGGCGCCTCCGAGAAATACTTCTCCAGCTTGCCCGTTTCCCCGTCGCGTTCCGTGGCCTCTGGCAGCGGGTCGAGCTTTTGGATGATGTTGGGCCACATCATTGAGTATTTGCGGTTGAACTCCACCCATTTGTCCATGTCGGGTTCGGTATCGGGCCGGATGGCATCGGCCGGGCATTCGGGTTCGCACACCCCGCAATCAATGCATTCATCGGGGTGGATGACGAGCATGTTTTCACCCTCATAGAAGCAATCTACCGGGCATACCTCGACACAGTCGGTGTATTTGCACGCGATGCAATTGTCCAAAACCACATAGGTCATTGAGAGTGTTCTTTCCCGATCCTGAGCGTTCCCAGTTTAAACCGAGTGGCCTTTCGCTGTCGTTTGCACGCGGCTCAAACGCGAAAGCCGATGCAGTGTCTCAACGAAAACTGAAACCGCGTTAACTGTCAGAATTAAATGACAATTTAGAATCATTCAAGGCTATCGCGGCGTTCTGCCGCCATTTTGCGTCTATCGCGTTTGGTCGGGCGACCTTTGCCCTCATATTTGGGCGCTTGTTGGGTTTCAGGTGTGGGATCTGGCCTGGGCTCTGGTGGTGAGAGATCCTCATAGAGCGTCTGTGCCTCAGGGGCAGGACCACG
>JBCCAJ010000365.1:0-3593 GCA_039814845.1 Pseudomonadota bacterium
AGAATGAATCCGATCTTCTGCGTGGTCTGGTACTTGCGCAAACCGGCCAGCAATTGCAGACCATTGGCGCCCGGCATGTTGTAATCTGAGATCACCAGATGCACCGGCTGCGCGGCCAGCCGCTTGAACGCGCTGTCGCCATCGGCGCAGTAATCGATCTTTTTAATTCCCATATCCTCCAGCGCCTGAATGATGAGACCACGGCTGACAGCCATGTCATCGACCACCATCACAGACAAACGATCCTTCGTACTCATAAGCGCCTCTCCTTCAAAGTGGCATTTTTCAAACCCGGATTTTCCAGGTCACAGACTGTCTTGTTCAAATGCGCCGATATTGCGTGATGCCGGCCGGTTCAAAACGGGTTTCGCCCGCGCCGCTCAGCCGCTCGGAATGACCGATGAACAGCATGCCACCGGGCAGTAAGGCGTCGGCAAATCGGGGCCACAGTTCCCCTTGGGTGGCTTTGTCAAAATAGATCACGACATTTCGGCAAAAGATGATGTCAAACGCGCGTTCCATCGGCCAATGACCAACAAGATTCAGTTCCGCATAGGTGATCAGATTGCGCAACACAGGGACCGCGCGCATGCCATGGCCCCCGGGTTCAAAGAACCGCGCGGCCAGATCGTCGGGCATACGCGTCACCTCAGAGGTTTCATAGACCGCGTGACTGGCGATTTGCAGGCATTCGGGATCAAGGTCTGTCGCCAGAATGCGGATATCAAGGCCAGGTGCCTCCGGGCAGAGGCGCAAAACCTCCATCCCGATTGTCAAAGGCTCTGCCCCGTTGGAACATCCCGCCGACCAGATCCGCACCGGAGCGCCGGCTTTCGCCCGAGAGATCAGCGGCGGCAGCACGGTCTCGCGCAGCGCATCGAAGTGATGCGGCTCGCGAAAAAAGCGCGTGACATTGGTGGTCAGCAAAGACAGCATTTTGCGCAGCTCGTTGCGGCCCGTTTCCGTGCTGACGAAATCCAAATAGGCCTGAAAATCGGTCATACTCAGCGCCTTCATCCGCCGCCCCAAACGAGAGACAATCAGGTTGCTCTTGCTTTTGCTCAGCTTGATCCCCGCTTGCTCACGCACCAACTGGGCGATGCGCGCAAAGGCGGCGTCGTCTAACCCGAAGGTCCGGTTTGGTTTCAACGGCGAGGGCACGGGATCAAGGGGCAGTGCTGCGGTATCAGGCGGCATCTTTTCCCTCTTGATCAAGGATCATGCCCAGTTCGAGACGTCGTATCATCTTGTCATCTTGAATAAGAACGCCAGAGATGAACTGCCGCACTCTGTCGTCGACAATCTCGGGAATGGGCTGCAGATCATTTTCAGATACCGTCAGAATGTCGGACACCACCTCCGCCAAAAGGCCCACAGTTTGATTGGCCACCACGGCAATGATGATCACGTGGCGCGCACCCGGGTCGGCCGCGCCAAAACCCAAACGCTGTGACAGGTCAATCACCGGCACGACGGAGCCGCGCAGGTTGATCACGCCTTTGACGAAAGGTTGCGCATGGGGCAGTGCGGTGGTCGATGTCCAACCGCGAATTTCCCGGACCGAGGCCAGATCGAAACAGAAATCTTGCCCTGCGACGCGAAACGCCACCACTTCCAGGTTCCGCTCTGCGCTATCCAAAGTTGCTTCTGTCATCTCTAACCCGCCATTTTCATAGGTTTCTCACCGGGACCGCCCGATCCCAGATCCCGCATCACTGTGTCAGCATCGATGATGAGCGCGATGCGCCCGTCGCCCAGAATGGTGGCCGCCGCAACGCCACTGATTTGTTGGTAGTTGGTTTCAAGGCTTTTGATCACGACCTGTCGCTGATCCTGAATTGAATCGACCACCAGCGCATAACGCGGGCCCTGATCCGCCGCGATCAGCAACAGCACATGATCTTCCAGCGTTTCAGGCGCAGTGCGGAAGCCGAAAAAGGCGCCTAGGTCGATCACGGGCACGAGCTCCCCACGACTGCGCAAAACGATCGAGTCGACGCCCAAACGGTCCAGATCTTCGGCGGCGGGTCGGACCGTTTCCTGCACAGATGAGATCGGCACCACCATGGTTTCGCCGCCCACTTCCACAACCATGCCTTCCAGCACGGCCAATGTCAGCGGCAGGCTGATCGAGAATGTGGCCCCCGCGCCAGGTTCTGACTGGATGGTCACGCGGCCGCCCAGTTTCTGGATGGCGCTGCGCACCACATCCAGACCGACACCCCGGCCCGACAGTTCCGAGACCTGTTCTTTCGACGAAAACCCCGGCATGAAAAGCAGATGATCGATCTCAGCCGGGCTTAACTGATCGCTGTCCTGAATAAGACCGCGTTCAACGGCCAGTTGGCGCACCACCTCGCGATTGATGCCACCGCCGTCATCGACAACCTCGATCAGCACACGACCCGATCGGTGCGCCGCGCTCAGCGTGATCGTGCCTTCCGCCGATTTGCCCGCCTCAGCCCGCTTTTCAGGCGTTTCCAGCCCGTGATCGATGGCGTTGCGGATCATATGCGTCAGCGGGTCGACCAGACGTTCGATCACCGTTTTGTCGACTTCGGTGTAATCGCCGATGGTGACAAAGTGAACCTTCTTACCCGTGGCGGTGCTTGCTTCTCGCACGATCCGGGCCATGCGCTGAAACATCGGTTTTACTGGCTGCGCCCGGATGGCCATCACGCCTTCCTGAATTTCGCTGGCAATCTGCTTGAGGCTATCAAGGGCAGCGGACACGCCCGATCCGCGCGCAATCTCAAGCTCATCCACCGACTGGGTCAACATGGCTTCTTTTATGACAAGCTCCCCCACCAGATTGATCAGCTTGTCGATCCGGTCCAGATCCACACGGATCGTGCTGGAGGATTTGTCTTTCTGCACCGGTTTTTGGGCTGGTTTTTGGGCCGGTTTTTGGGCCGGTGCGGTTGCCACCGGACCGCCCGGGCCCGTGGCGCCATCACTCACTTTGGTGTCAGTTTTTTTTGTGTCATGGTCACTGCCGCCTTCAATGATCTCAGGGACCAGATCGCCTAGGCCGGGCATCTTCGGCACTGGCGCATCATCGCCGTCCAGCGCTATGTCACCGAGTGCTATGCCAGCCAGCCCAGCATCGCTGAGGTCAGGCAGACCGCCGGCTTTGCGTTCGGGGGATTCAATCGTCAGGTCACAGCAGTCTTCGACGAACTCGAAAACCTCTTCGATCTCGGCCTTCGAATCCTCTGTCGTGACCTCTAGCTCCCAGACAATGGCGCAATCGCTTGTTTCCAACTCTGACAAGGCCGGCACGTTCTGGACATTGGCGGTGGCCTCCACCTCCCCCAAACGGCGCAGGGCTTTGAAAAGCGCGGACGGCTCATTCCCGGCGGCAAAAAGCTCTGACTTGGGGTGGAAGGTGATCGTGTAGGTGACCGGGCCTTCGTCGTCGTATTCTTCCGCGCCCAGATCCCCGCCCAGATTCATGCCCAGATCCAACAGGACGGGATTAAACTCGGGGTCGTCCTCTTCTTCCATCTCGCCCGTGATTTCGAGCAGCTTTTCTTCCAGCTGGGCTGAGCTTTCTATCGGGGAATTGTCGCCTGCGCGGGCATTTGTCACCA